>DATKTW010000179.1:0-20291 GCA_035530895.1 Candidatus Nanopelagicaceae bacterium | reverse complement strand
AGAAAAGTTCAAAGGAGGTTGGTTTTTAGTAATGGGCAAAGGTCACGACGAAAATCTTGTAGAACTCTTGAAGGAAAAAGGTTTTACTAAAGGATTAGTAGCAGGATACTGTGCTATTAATGAGGTGGGTGAAAAACTTCGGAATGAATTTGGGAAACGTAAAGTTTTTTTTTCAGGGGATTGTAACAACCTAGCTGAAACAGTAAAGGCTGAACTCAAATTATCAGGGCTAACTGTTTTTGATTTAGTTTCTCTTTCAGTTGAGGAATTAATGTCACTTATAGATTCTGCTAAAGAACATGGGAGTACCGCACTAGTGCCATTATAATGCTTAAAATTATAGATCATATTAATCTAATGTTATTTTAAGCTTTATTTCGGTAGAGCTATAGTTGTGTTTACTGGCACCACTCTCTATTCTACTTTTTTGTAAATGAAAAATGACGCTTTTTTAATAATATGAGATAATACATTTATTAATGGATTTGGATTCAAAATATTCCGAAATAAAACGATTCTTATCACTTCCAGATGAAACTTTTAACTTGGAACAGTTATTAAATAAATACTATAACAAAGAAGCTGATAGACTAGAAATTCTCGGTAGCATCACAAATTTTATTCAAAATTTCTCAATATTTAAAACTATTAAGCCTTTTATGAAATCCGTATATTTTTGTATTGAAAGTACTGTGGATATGGAAATTGAATCATTATCTGATTTTAAAGAACTTCTAATTAAAAACGCTTTAATGAGGTTTGTCCAAGAATACATTGATTATGCACAATTAACCCAAAAGAGACAAGTTCTAAAGTTTTTATCAGATTCTTTGGATAAACTACAAATTCAACCAATTATTATTAATTTAGGGTTGCTACTTAAACCAATGTATCAGGATCAAGACTATCTTGACAGATTAGAATTAAAAAAAGCAGAAGAAATAACGTATCTTCTATCTGAAGAGATTGAGATCAAAATTAAAGCTACAATTGATATTTGGTTAAAGACTCAGATCATAAAGTTAGACAATCAAAATATCTTGAGAAGGGAATTAATACACAAATATGATCTCTTAGCTAAGGAATATCATCTTATAGAAAACTCAGAAATTTATCAAAACCTTTCGATAGAAGTAATGGAAATGCTTACAATGAGACTAGCAATGCTTAGTTTAATGGAATCGGTATCGAACGAGTCATTTGAACCAATACCTATAAATTAAGTTTTTCATTTAAATTGTCCATCCTTAAGCTCTTCGGGTTCTCCAGAATTTTACAAGGAATTTTTATTTTTTCTTAAAGATTATGGAAATTTATTAATTTTTCGATAGGTAAATTATTAAATATCAAATTTGATATTATATTTAAAAAAATCAATTATTTACTCCTAGTGTGAGAAAATTGGAAGAAAACGATGAACCTTTAACCCCCGAAGAAATAGAGAAACAAAAGAAGATCCTTGATGACCTATATAGAAAAGAAAAAGAAGATAGAGAAAGTTATTTCAAAAACTCCGAGGAGGAACGAAAAGTTGCTTTTGAAGAGAGTAAAAATCTTATTTCCTCATTAATCTCAGAGAAAAGTTTCATGAGAGAAAAACAAAGAGAACAAGATTTAATAAGAATGGAGATTAAGCCTGAAATCGAAAAAACTGGTGAAGCGATTGAAAAATCCATAAGTGAAAAAGCTTTTATGAGAGAGAAACAAAGAGAAGAAGATCATATAAGGATCGATCTAAAACCGGATATTAGAGGTGTAGGTGAAGCAATAAGTAAAACTATCGACGACAAGGCTTTTTTAATTGAAAAAAGGAGAGAATCTGATGAACACAGAATGAAGATCAAACCTAACATTGAACAGACAGGAGATGTAATCAGTAAAAATATTGATGAAAAAGCTTTTTTAATAGAAAAAAAGAAGGAGAGCGCTTCGGTATTGCTAGATTTAAAACCAGACACGCAAACTGCTAGCAGTGCAATTAGTAAAACCATAGAGGAGAAGTCTTTCTTAAGAGAAAAACAAAGAGAAAGCGATCTCAGTAGAATGCAGATCAAACCAGACTTTCTGAAAACGGGTGAAGCAATAAGCAAAACTATCGCCGAAAAAGCTTTTAGAATTGAGAAAAAAAAAGAGATCGAACAAAAAAAAATGAAAATACATCCAGATATTGAAGGTAAAGGAGACGCAATAAAGACAACGATTAACGAAAAAGCATTTAGGATTGATATGCAAAAAGATAAAGAACGAAAAATTAAAGAGATGAAACCGGATATCAGCAAAGCCGGAGAATCAATTGCCCAATCTATTGGAACAAAAGCTTTTCTACGCGAAACGCAAAGAGAAAAGGATCATGAGAGAATAGATTTGAAACCAGATTTTTTAAAAACTGGAGACGCTATTAGCACTACAGTAGCTGAAAAAGCTTTTAGAATGGAAAAAAGTCGCGAAATTGACGAAAAAAAACGTGAATTAAAACCTGATATGAAACAAACCGCAGAAATAATTAGCAAATCTATACAAGAAAAAGCCTTTTTACGAGAAAAGCACAGAACCGAGGATTCTAAACGGATGGAAATAAAACCAGACATAATAAAAGCGAGTCAAGCTATAAAATCTTCAATTGACGAAAAAGCGTTTAGAATTGAGAAGCAAAAAGAGATTGACTTGAAAAGAATGGAATTAAAACCTGACTTTGAGAAATATAGTGAAGCTATTCAAAAAACAATTGGGGAAAAAGCATTTATCATTGAAAAACAAAAAATTCATGATTCGGAACTAAAGGAACTTAAACCAGATATTAAAGGTATTGGTTCTTTAATCGAAGGTAAAATTGAAAAAATTGAACGGAAGAAAAAGGACGAGAATACTACTTAAAGGTTGAAATCTTCTATACTCTTATCTAAAGCTATAATTGGACATCAAATTTGAAAAAAGTATTTAAATTCATATTTTCTAATCTTTTTTTATATTGTAGAATTGAAGGGTCTATGTTTCCATTAAAATTCCTTATTGCAGATTCGAACTTATAGTAAAAATCTTCCATAATTTGATGTAAAATTACCCTCTCTACTTGTAAATTGGTTTTTTTCGAAATTCCGATCACTGATAATCTACCTCTCCTTTCGTATAAAATTCGACTCTCTTTAAAATTCACTTCTTGAATCTCATCGTTCATTGATTCAGGTTTAATCTCACTCATAAAAAGATTAAGCGCATTAAGAAACCCACTTATCAAATCGTCATGAGAAGAAAATTTAGTGTTGCGCGTGTATTTTTTGCTAAGCAGTAAAGAACCGGTTATATTATCTAAGAAGTAAATAGCGTGGAAACGATTATCGTCTGAATTGATTCTTTCTATATTAAATCCATAAGTTTTCTCTAAATTTTTATTAATCCATTTGTATGACATCTTTCAACTACTTTCTAACCTAATACTATTCCTACTAAAAAATGAAAACAATTACGATTTAAAATGTAAATATTATCTTAGTGACATCTAAATAGTTTTCTGAGCTAGCCGAAGCTTAATCTAATTGCATTTAATTGGGTAGTATCAATTTAAATGATAGAAAAACTTTTCATAAAAAAACTAAAAATTTAAAATAAAATCATTTTATTATTAGACATATACTCTTCGTATCACATTTTAATTTTTGATCAAAATGGGTGCAAATAACAACTACGGAAAACAAAAAAATAAAATTTCAATTGGTAAAATCTTATCAAGAGAAGATTTCAATTCCACTATTTTCCCAGAAGATGTTAAAGCGGAAATAAACGAAGCTCCTTATTACTTGCTAATTTTCATTTCTCGCGAAGATTCAATAAAAATTAGCTGCTTTCCTACTAATACGAGTGATATAAAAAAAATTCTTATTAAGTTAATTGAGTTCTCGCCCGATCTTGTGAAGGGAATATCGACCGTACTTAACGAACTTAACTTAAGTAAAGACATCCTGCATACTACGGGAATTTGTTATGAGCTGGAAAATTGCTTCTATGAGACCTATCTGTTAGGAGGCACTCTAAAATCGGGGTCCATGTCTATAGACGCTATAAAAGAAAAATTCCTCGCAATTGAGAAAATCGTCAATGTCACAATAGAAGATATACCAATCCATAACGAGTAGACTTCTCATAAAATGAGCGATAAAAAAGTACCCCCTCCCCCAAACTTACCCCCTTCTTTTACAGTATCAGATAATTTTTGTCTGTTTCATAAAGGAGTTTTGTCAGAAGATATTTATACTTGTCCTAAGTGTAAAACAATTTATTGCCTAGAATGCGCAAAAAAAGCTCAGGCTGATAGGAAATTGTGTATTAAATGTAAACAGATTGTTTTATTATAGGTTTTAAATATGCTCCTCCTAAAGTGAACCAGATCTTATTGAACTAAGACTACGCCACGCCTTCCAAAAAATTAACCATAATATGATAAATATAAATACAGTTGTCGCGAAAGTGTAACCTCCAATAAATAGGTCTACAATAATTAAAAACGGAATACCCGCACTCGCAAATCCTATCAAATAACCATATCCCCAATACCTGTTAACTAAGGCTATTATTACTCCCGGAATCATCGTCGTGAATATGATTGAAAGAAACGCTAAAACTTCAATTGAGCGAGAAGCATTTTGTATGAATGTCATATTTACCCAAGAAGCTACAAAACCAATTATAACGAATGAAAAAGTCCAAACATTTAAACTTAAATCTTTCTCAACCTTTTCTCGTTCATTTCGATTTGATTTTGTTTTTTTCGTCATCAATGTCACTTCTTAGCGAACGCTAAAAAAAATCTTATAAGTTGCTAATGATAATTCTTATAATAAAAAATAATTGACGATTATTTAATTGGAAATCAAGAAAAATCTTATTCTAAAAAGCGTTAAAGCTCTTTAAATTCTGACAAAAATTTCAATATATGGACAATTCTTTTAAATAATACTAAAAATATTAGTACTATAAGATAAAAATTTATATGTGCATAACAATATAATAATCGTTGAAGATAAAGATTTAAATATAAAGCAAAACAAATTTAAAAGAATAAAATAGGGATATTACCTTAAATGAAACCTAAAATGACTCCTAAAATGACTCCTGCCCCGCCCTGGATTTTTGTCTTTTGGTAGTGTGTAATACACACTCATTTCGCCCTCCTCCCCCTATTTTATTTTTGACCTTATCATTAGGTCTTGGTGGCAGGAGTCTCCCTTTATTTAAAATTCTTGAGACTCAATTATGGCAGAATTAACTTTCAATCATAAAAATTTGGCAAAATTTCTTAATTTTGGAAAAAAGAACCTTCTTATTAGTATTAAGTTAATTTTCAGTTGTTGAATATGGAATATAAAGGTTACACTGAAATTAACCGGTAAATTCTTATTTTTACCAGTAGTTTCTAAATTAAAACATATTTCATAAGATTTAATTGTAGAAATAAATGAGTCAAGAGATGTGTCATTCTATTTCTTTAATTAAAAACCAATTTTTTCATTTTCAATATTTCACAAGATATTCATTTTGCTGGGTTAGGATTCCAAGATAGATTTATTCAATTAAGAACTAAGAGTCGGCTATTAGAGTAAAGCGAGCGATTCTTTTTTATTCGATAATACTTAAAATACTATTACTTTTCTTATAAAATTCAAATATAATGGCGGTTTACTTAAACAAATTGTTATTTAAACAAAATGATTCTTAAAAATTAACGGAATTGATGCTTATGACAGAAGATATTATAAGGCGGACGACGAGTATTTGCCCAGAATGCTTACAAACCATTCCAGCGGACATCTATGTTGATCCAGAAACTAATTGGGTCATGATGAGAAAAGATTGCGAGGAACACGGACATTTTAAAGACAAGCTTTCGATTGATCCCGAAGAATACAAATGGAGCGAAACTTTCACGGACGATATAGGATCTACAGTTGATAACTCTACACAACCTCAGTATACAAGTTCAGGAATAAAGGAGTGTAATGAAGGCTGTCCGTACGATTGTGGTCTCTGTGAAAATCATAAAAGCGCACCTAATATATGTCTGATCGACATTACAAATCGCTGCAATTTAACCTGTCCAATTTGTTTTGCCAACGCAAGTGCGAAAGGTTATGTAGTAGAACCCACATACGATCAAGTAGTGCAAATAATGGAACATTTCAGGTCAATGAAACCTATCCCGGCTGTTATGCTCCAAATATCTGGTGGAGAACCTACAATTAGAGATGATCTTCCAGACATCATCCACAAAGGAAAAGAACTCGGTTTCACTGAAGTTATGGTCACAACTAACGGTATAAGGTTCGCGAAGTCGATTAACTTTTTACAGAAGTGCAAAGACGCTGGAATGGACGCGATCTACTTACAATTTGATGCTACAGACGATGCAGAAGCTTGGAAAAAGATTCGAGGCGTTAATCTATGGCCGTTAAAGAAGCGCGTTATTGAAAATTGTCGAAAAATCGGTTATTTTGGTTTAATGCTAGTTCCTGTAATTGCGAAAGGCGTTAACGATCACGAAATCGGTAAAATTTTAGACTTTGCCAAAGATAATAGTGATGTTATTTCTGGTGTGGTATTTCAACCAGTCGCACTTTGTGGGCGGATTAGCTTTGAAGAACTAATGGATTTAAGATATACAACTTCAGATCTTAAAGTAGCAATTAATAAACATACTAATAATGCAATTAAAAGATTCTTTCCCATCGCAACCACAGCAAAAATGACCCGTTTATTAGCGTGGTTCGATAACATGCCGGAATTTAGTATGACCAGTCACAAGGATTGTGGTTTCGCGACAATAATAATTGTCAATGACAAGAACGAATGGGAGTCTATTGACGAGTATTTTGATTCCGAAGGTCTAATTCGATGGTCAAACAAGGTTTATGACATGGTTCAGGGGAAAGAAATCCCAAAACCCACAGGATTTTTAAAAGGTATAAATCTTAAAGATTTTGGAGCAGTTGCAGGCACCGTAGGAAAATTTATAGACGATATAACCGATTTAGGATATCGACAAATGATGAAGGCTTACTACTTTGCTGGAGGAATTAAGTACGTAAAACATCCAGAAAAAGTCTTAACTAGTAAAACTTATCAAGGATTTGCGCGACTTATTGCTTCCCCGAACTTAGCAAGTGCCGCTAACTTCTTGCATTCCAAAAATCTGATGATTTCGGCTATGCATTTTCAGGACGCATACAACTTCGATTTGGACAGAGTTTGTCGATGTTTAGTCCATTATGGTGTAGTAGATCCTGACGATAACACAAAAACGCTTGAAATTCCATTTTGTGCTATGAATACGCTACACAGAGAAAGACTTGAGCTTGCGAATGCCATTAAAGGCGAAGAAGCAAAAAAAGCAGAAGTTATTCAAGCTGAAATTAAGGAGCTTTTAGAAACCGTAAAAGAATAATCGTTCTTTTAAATTTTTATCTTGTTTTATTACTTATTTTTTCTTCATTTTTAAAGAAATTAAAGAATAGAGTACTAACAAATAGTATTTAAATTCAGACTCTTATTTATTAGATATATATGAAGAAGTAGTTATTATTCTGATTTTATGGTAAACAATACGGAGATTATTGGGGAATATCGGGGAACAGTCAAAAACAGAGTGTTAACTGCGTTATTACAGTCCTATATGGATAACTTAGATTACGATGGAATGAAATCAATTTTAAAAGAAGCAGGACTGTTGGAACTGAAAGATATACGAGATGTAGATCCCGAGGGAGAGATAGACTTTTTTTCATTTAAAAAGATAATTTCTGCTCAAAACTGTTTACTTTACGATTCAACTGAATTATTATCTGAAATTGGTAGAAAGTTCTCATTTTATTTGTTCCCTTTTGGAAAAGTCTTTGAGGAAATTGTCGATGATATAAATAACTTGATTATTACTAACTGGCAAGTTAAGATCGTGGAAAATAGAGCTGAAACCGTTATTATTCGAGTTGATAAATGTATTTTTTGTTCTGAGATTGGCGTTTCTTGTGAATTATTCAAAGGATTTTTAATTCACTCTTTAGAGAAGAGTTTATCTTCCGATTATAATGTAATACCCATTGAAACAAAGGAAAATATTAATAATCCTAATCACAATTCTTTTATTTTGAAATTAAGAATTGAGAAAAGATTTAAATCTTAAAATAACGAAAGCTTAAATATATCAAAAATCAAAATACTTTTTGTATTATTTAATCAAAAGTAAAAATCAGAAATTAATTACTATTAAAATTGCCAATAGAAGAGATTTCCACAGAAATTAAGGAATATGTATTCAAGATTACAATTCTCGGACAAAGTGCAGTAGGTAAAACTTCATTAATTAATCAATTTGTAGAAAGCTCGTTTCAAGAAGACTATAAACCAACACTCGGTGCAAATATAATCCGAAAAGATGTTAACATAAAAGAAGTTAACGCTAAAGTTCGATTAATAATGTGGGACCTAGCAGGCCAGGAGAAATATAATGTAATACGAAGCATGTATTTCCAAGGATGTGTTGGGAGTCTACTCGTGTATGATGTCACTCGTCACGATAGCTTTGCTGCGATTGAATCTAAATGGCTTAAAGATTTTAAAAACTATGTGAAAAAAGAGGGTGCTTACATTTTAATTGGCAATAAAATCGATTTAGAAGACCAAAGATCGGTGAGAACTGAAGATGGCCAAAAATTAGCTAAGGAGATCGGAGCTAGTTCTTTTATTGAAACCAGTGCTAAATTAGGAAAAAATGTAGAAAAGGCTTTCAAGAACTTGGTATATCAAATTTTACGGAATTATGGAGAAAAAATTTAATCATTCTTTACAATTCAAATTTCTCTCGTTTCGCCTTATATAATTTTATTAATAACCGCTCAAACCTTTTTAAATAAGTGGTAAAGATGAAAGAATTAGCAATAAAAGTAAAAGACGCTCCAAGATCAAAAATACGCGAGCTTTTTGACCTTGCTGCAGGGAGATCCGATGTAATTAGTTTAGGTATCGGACAACCTGATTTTTTAACCCCTCACCCTGCTATAGAAGGAAATATTGAAGCGTTAAATAAAAATATCACCTATTATGCACCAACTAGAGGAATTCCCAAGTTATTAGAACAACTGGAGCAAAAATTGAAAATTGTAAATGGAATTGAGACTTCCTGGAGGGATAATATAATTCTAACAAATGGAGGCTCGCAAGCTCTTAATCTTACTTTTGCTTCAATATTTAATCCTGGCGATGAACTTATATTATCTTCTCCAAATTTTATCTCGTATTTTTATTTAGCTGCTTTTTTTGATGTGAAAGCAATTGAAGTAGAGAGAAGGAGTAATTTTGGACCAGACATCGAAAAAATGAAGAACTCCATTACAGATAAAACTAAGGCTATTTTAATTAATTCACCTAACAATCCGACTGGTTATTCACTAAATAAAAGAGAGTTGGATGAAATCGTAGATGTGGTTAAACAAAACGACTTGTACTTAATCTCAGATGAAGTTTACGAGAACTACCTCTACGACGACGCTCAGCATACTAGTCCCGCATCCCTTAAAGATATGTTTAACCGAACGATTACAATCAATGCAATGTCAAAATTATATTCAGCTACGGGATTTAGATTAGGTTATATCGCAGCTAACAAGGAAATTATTGATATTATGGAAAAATATCATCAATATACTGCAGCCGGCACAAATCATGCGGCTCAATATGGATTTTTAAGGGCTTTACAGATGGATTCAAGCTTTTTCGAAGAAATTTTAGTGAGTTTTGACGAGAGGCGTTTATTAGCTTTTAATCGATTGAGCGAAATGGGATTCGAAGTTGTTAAGCCAAATGGAGCTTTCTACATTATGCCTAAAATTGCCAAGTTTGGCCTTACCGGAGCGGAATTCTCGAATCGAATTATGAAAGAACGAGCGGTAGCAATAGTTCCGGGCAATGTTTTTGGTTCTTACTCCGACACTATGCTGCGAATGTCATATGCAACAAAACTAGAAAAACTTATAGAAGCTATGGATAGGATAGAGAAGTTTATCAGTAGTATTTAGAAATCAAACTAAATTATTCTCAGGAAGATAAGTTAGTAAAATTGCGTTTGTTAAATATTCTATTGCTTCAAAAATCTTTTCTATCTCAATAAATTCGTCTATTTTATGTATGTCCGCCGGATTTCCTGGTCCATAGATTACAAACGGTATTTTCGAATCAATGGTGTCAATATTAGCTAAATACACAGCATCTGTAGCGTAGGGCAACCCTATTATCTCCTGTTTAGAGATGTTATGCAAGTTTTGAACGAAAGGATGATTAAGATCTGTAAAAAGGGCAGGGAGTTGTTTTATTACTTGTAATTCAACCGGTAAATCATCTTTCTGAAGGATTTTCAATTTTTGAAGCAATTCTGCCTGATCTTGTTCGGGAATTAATCTATAATCAAGATCTACTGTAACTTGATCTGGAACAATATTTATAGCGGTGCCTCCAACGATTTTTCCAATGTTTAACGTTGATTTTCCTAATACCGCATTTTGTTTTTCTTCTAAGACTTCATAGAGATGAGGAATAATTTTCATGACTTTTTCAATCGCGTTTATCCCTTCTTCTGGCATTGAACCATGAGCTGCTTTTCCAGTTGTTTTCAATTTTACCCACATCAATCCTTTTTCCGCTATACCTATCTTTAGATTTGTGGGTTCAGCGACTATTAGTAATTTGGCGTCTTTCATGTATCCTTGATTTGCAAGGGTAGAAGATCCAATCATTCCTTCTTCTTCATCAGCGGTTCCTAAGAACATTACCGTATATTTTTCCAGAAATTTTGGAATTTTGCTCAAGATTTTTATTACGCCTATTAAAAACGCTATTCCACCCTTCGTATCCGCTGAACCACGACCGTACAATACTCCATCTTTAACTTCAGCGGAGAAAGGGGGATATTTCCACTGGGTTGTATCCCCTACGGGTATCACATCAAAATGACCTGACAAGACAATCACATCTTTTCCTTTACCTATCCTAGATACAAGATTATGAAGCGTTACTCCATCTTTATTGTTGGTAACAATCTGGTTTTGATAGCCTTCTTCTTCTTTGAACACATTTAAAATTAAATATTCCACTATATCTTTAGTAATACCCGGCGGGTTCTCTGAGGGAATCTGAACGATACTCTTTAAAATTGACAGGGTTTCTTCTTTTAGTTGTTCTGTGAGTTGCATAGTTAAACTCATTTTACAATATCTCAAATTTCATTTTTTAAAGAAAAAAAAAATTATACATAATCCACTTCAAAAGGAGTTTTAGGAAGAACTTCTGCACCATTTTTAGTAACCAATGTTGGTGATTCTAACCTTAGTCCACCAAGTCCTGGACGGTTGAAAACTACAGCAGCTATCTCAACCATGTTCTCTTCAAAAATCATGGGACCCCATTCTTTCCCTGGTACGACTACTGGCCATGATTCATTTCCTATAAGACCTATGCCATGGCCGAGACCAAAAAATAAATCGTTAGCGTATCCTTCTTTAGCAGCTACTTTTCTAACTGCTTGGTAACACTCTTCAAAAGTATTTCCAGGGTACATATTTTCGATAAGAGCGTGACATAATTGTTCGTAAACATCGTTAAATTTTTTAAGCTCAGAAGGACAACTTCCAAGAACGTAATTATGGCTTAAATCACCTAAATAGCATCCATACTCGCTGTGCAAATCTACGAGTAAAGATTCTCCTTCTTGTACTTCTTTGTTAGTAGCAGGTGTGCACCCATTAAATGTCCAACTCGCACGATATCCTGAACCTATTTCTTGGCTTCCAGTAAATGTCCATTCATAATTACTACCTGCTATTCTCATTGCAAGAGTTCCAATACCTGCGATTTCGTTCTCGGTAAAGACTTTTCTCTCAGATCGTTCGATTAACGCATTTTTCACTGCTAGTTGGCCAATATCAGTGATTTCGCTCGCCTTCCTTAACATCGCAATTTCTTCAGGTTCTTTAATAAATTGAATTCTCTCAGTTTTCTCGTTAAAATCGACAAATTCACATCCAGGAAAAATCTGCTTAAGTAATTGTGCTTCCGTATAAGATAGCATTTGTCCCGTAACACAAATATCCAAACCCAGTTCTACTCCAATGCGAGGAGGAGATCCTTTTGGATTGTATAATCCCGCTTTTTTTGCGGCTGATTGAATTTTTTTCTCCCAGAAGAATCCTTTCATAGGGCCCCACCCACTTACATTTTTTAAATGACCCTCGGCTTTGACCCGCTCTACATCTAAAAGGACAGTAAATAGTGAAGGTTCACCAGCTCCCTCTTTCGGTAAAAAAATCGCACTTTTCCAAGGAACAAAACAACCTGTTAAATACGTAATTGATTTAACTCGAGTAAGAATACAAAAATCTAAGTTAAGTTCTTCCATTGCTGCTTGATATTTTTTTACGTGTCCGTCCCAATTTATCTCAATTTCACTCATTTTCATTTCAATACGCGTGTTATTACATTTTTTGCTTAATGGTTATTATGTAATCTCGTTATTTTATAACTGTTGCTATCCATAAAAAAATGAGTGATGCAAGGAGATAAAGAAGTGAAATAAGTTAATGAGAATTAAAAATATGTTATTAAGGAAATATAAAAAATAGAAGGAATTTTACAAAATTTTTATTTTTGGTGCTTATTTGTTCCTTATTTATACAAATTGGAATCGCTTTCTTTAGCTTTTTGGTCTTGGGAAAGTTGTTTCGCCAAAGTCTCGTATTTGTCAAGAGTATCTTTTTGTAGCGTTGATCCTATCTTTGAAAGTGCGAACTCAAAATGTTTAAATTCTACAATTTCAAAATCATTCAGCTTTTCTCTTATTGCTTGCATGCCTGCTTCTCTACATAGGTTTTCCAAATCTGCACCACTATACCCTTCAGTCATTAGAGCTATGTTTTTCAAAGAAATACCTTTTTTAAGTGGCATATTTTTGGTATGAACGGATAATATCTTGATTCTCCCTTCGTAATCAGGTGCTATCACATATAATATTTTGTCAATTCTTCCAGGTCGCAGAAGTGCGGGGTCAACCAAATCAGGGCGATTAGTACTTGCAACAATAACGATTCCGCTATTACTTTCGATCCCATCCATTTCAGTTAATAATTGGGTTATTACTGTGTCGTAAACAGCTGATCCTTTCCATCCTCCGCGATTAGAAGTAAGCGCTTCAATTTCATCGAAATATATAATAGAAGGGGCTAATTCTCTGGCTTTTGCGAATATACTCCTTATATTTTTTTCAGATTCACCAACCCATTTTGACATTAGTTCTGGGCCTTTAACGGTTATAAAATTCGACTTTGTTTCGCTCGCTATAGCCTCTGCTAAGAGTGTTTTTCCACAACCAGGAGGACCAAAAAGTAGAACTCCCCCAATAGGACGAATTCCCGCTTTCTTGAACAGTTTTGGATGTATTAATGGCCATTCAACGGCTTCCTTTAACTCTTGTTTTATTTCATCCAATCCACCAATGTCATCCCATGAAACTTCGGGAATATCTCTAAGATACTCTCTTAAGGCAGATGGTTTTATTTCTTTGAATGCTTTTAGAAAATTTTTATCTTTAACAAATAATTTTTGAATGATCTCAATTGGTATCGGTTCGTCAATATTAATTTCAGGTAAAATATCTCTTATAGCGTCCATAGCGGCTTCTCGAACGAAAGCCATGATATCTGCTCCTACAAAACCGTGAGTGCCATTAGAATAGTATTCTATATTCACATCATCTGCAACTGGCATTCCTCGAGTGTGAATTTTAAAAATTTCATTCCTGGCGCTCTTATTTGGAACTCCGAATCGTATTTCGGTATCAAATCTTCCTGGTCTTCTTAGGGCTTGATCAATAGCGTCTACTCTGTTTGTGGCTCCAATCACGATCACTCCCTCTCTTCCTTTCATTCCGTCAAGAAGCGTAAGTAATTGAGATACTACTCGCCTTTCAACTTCGCCTGTGACTTCACTTCTTTTAGGGGCTATTGCGTCAAGTTCATCAATAAAAATTATTGTAGGTGCGTGTTTTTCAGCCTCGTTAAAAATGTTTTTCAAGTTTCTCTCGCTATCACCGTAAAATTTACTCATTATCTCAGGACCATTAATCGTAATGAAATGTGTGTTAGCTTCTTGAGAAACCGCCTTTGCCATCAATGTTTTTCCTGTACCGGGGGGTCCGTAAAACAGAACTCCTTTTGGGGGTTCAATATTCAATCTTCGGAACAATTCGGGATGTCTAATTGGTAATTCAATAACTTCTCTTATCCTTTGAATTTCATCAGTTAAACCTCCAACATCATCGTAAGTAATAATTTCTCCGGAAATATTTAGAAGTGCGACTTTTTTATTGATTTTTATCCGTGTTTCCCGAGTAAATCTAACTACCTTGTCGATTGGTCTAGTATTAAGCACTACTAATCTTAAAGGTCCTAAAGTTGCTCTCTTCGGAGTTCCTCCCATATTGAGCATTCTCATAAATCCATTCATGGGATTGCTTCCATCATCCGATTTAATAAAGGCTCCGGGAATATCTATCAAATCTCCAGTCATCACGGGTTTATCAATTAGTTTACCCTTTATGGCATCTGCTTGCTTTTTAATGTCATAAATATCCTTAGTCGGTGCGAGTTCAATTTCTGTCGCGGGTTCTGCGTTAATATATCGAATAGTAACGAATTCACCAATAGTAGAACCAAGGTTTAATCTTTGTATTCCGTCTATTCTTATAATCTCCTTTCCTTTATCTGCAAAACTCGCCACAATAATGCCCGCAGTTGTTTTCTTCCCAACTATTTCTATAATATCACCAGTAGATAATCTTAATCTTTCCATAATTAATTGGTCTACGTAACATAAACTTCTTCCGCTGCGAGTAGTATCTAATCTTTCAATTCTTAGTTTTGCTGATTTAGGCATTCCTTCGTTATTCATTTTATTAGAAATCTTCTTTTTTATTTTACTATTTTAAAGAAAATAATGGTACTTTATTTTCTTTTGTATTATTTAATATAGCGAGTCATGTTAGTTCGACAAACCATTATTTATAGTTATAATTTCTTATTTGGTGAATAAATGGGATTAGTAGGTAATTACACTTATATTTTTGACTTTGTCTAATAAAAATAAACTAAATTTTAGATTTGTTTCAATTCATCAAAACCAGAGTAATACGCTACAGTGTCAAATTAGGTTAATTTTTAGATTTTTTGCTAAATATCTTTTAAAATCCTCTAGAATTGCTTTAGTATCAGATAAATTTTTCTTTTTTTTTTTAACATAGAATCTCCTAAATTTTAATATATCATCTTTGTGAGAGCAATTTTGAGGAACATCTAAAAGCCTTCCCACATATTTTCGGGTAATAAGCTCTAAAGCTTCTAGGTTTGAGGAATGAAGTGTTTTTCTAACAGTTGTTTTAAATTTATTTTTTTTTAGATCTTCTGCAATTTTGTTTATTAGATCTTCTATAATTTTGACTGGATCACTAGATTGAGTTGAATTATAAGTTTTCAATGGGTAATCCCATCTATATTTTTTAAAATTATCAAATTTATTATGAATCTTTTGAATTACATTATTAGAGATAGGTTTAGCCCTTTTCTCATTGCGTTTCAAACATAGTTCAAGCGGCGTAGAGATATGTATAATATAAAATTTTGTACCTAAGTCATCAGCAATAGATTTCAAATCATGTCTCATACTTGTGTAGTAATTCAAATCGTCACTAATAACTATTAAACCTTTTTTGAGGTATTTTCTCACCTTTTCAAATGTTTCTTCTCTTATATGAGGTTCATTTTGAAAATCAAAAATTTTTGGTGATAAGGTATCTCTTAGTAAGTCTGGATCGATAATTTTAACCTCAACTTGAAAGTAGAGATTTAATTTTTTTTTTAAAATATTAGCGAAAGTGGTTTTTCCCGATGCGGGTAATCCCACTAATATAATGAGAAAATTTTTTTTAATATTCAATTAGCTCCTCTTCATTGAAAGTTCCTATAAGTTGAATTTTCTCTTTCCTTGAATATGTCTTAATTTCTAACTCTCGCTTCATAGCACTCCCTCTTTCTAGAAAAGTTTCAAAATACTTAAGTCTTATACTCTTTTTACCTCGACAAAATTTAGCACCGGTCCCCTTTTTATGTTCTTCTAATCTTCTTTGTAGATTATTCGTATACCCCGTGTAGAATCTCTTTTTATTATTCTTCGCAATCGTTTCTAAAATATACACATAATAAAAGGACATAGCAGAATCACTATTTGTAAGATAGTTTTTCAACTATTTATTTTTTTTGGCAAAACTATCGTATTTTATCCTTATTAAAAGAAAATCTAAATATCCACATTACATTTTTTGTGTTTACCAAATTAATCTACTAAAAATTAAATTTATTAATAAAAACTTTTATAATTTTTAAAGGAAGTGTTAAGTTTTTCTGGTGAGTTACTTTTCCTCTAGGTATTTGTTTGATTAAGTGGGATGAGGTTCTTGGTGGAAACATATACATGAAGTTTCCGGAAGGTTTAGAGATTCTGGATAATGTAGTGCAACAAATCCAAATTTCACATAATTTTATTGAATCATACATTACTATTGAAGAAAAAAATTGGAACTCAATTTCTTATTATAACGAAAATAGGGAAATAATTATCGTATTAGTATTAGATAAGTACGATGATGGTTCAGATTATACTGTTATATTAGATGAATTTAAAAAAGAGCTCGAGTTAGAACTAAACGAAAATGACCTTAAAAAACACTTGGAAAGAATCTATAACTTATCTTTAAAAGTATTTAGAACAAGAGATGAAGTAATAGGGAAATTAAGTAATCAAGTTGCTCAACTCAAAACAATGGAGTATGACTTGAAAAAACGGTTTGAGAAGATAGCTAAAGCAGACCATCTTAAAGTAAAAAGTAAAATACAATTCTTATTAGCCGTAAAAAACGAGATGAAGTATAAAGAACTACAAAAATCGATTGATACTAGCAAAAATTGGCTCGATAAAGTCTTAACAACTCTTACAAAGAACAAGATTATTGGATATAATGACGCAAAGGATACATATTATCTTATTTTCTGAATATCTTGAATGACTGTTCTATAAAGAATTACATTATTAAAATGGTCATTATTTTTATTATTATTAATTTATAATTTTAATTTTTAATAGTAGCTGAATTGATAATGAACCTTTCAGAAGAAGAGGAGCAAGAAGTTCTAAAAGTAATGAAATCTCAGATGCTAACACTATTACATGGTGAGTTTGTCAGTAAATTCGAAGAGGAATTCGCTCGCTATATCGGTGTAAAGCATGCTATAGCAGTCAATACTGGTACAGCAGCACTTCACATAGCTATTGCGGCGTTAAATATTGGTCCTGGAGACGAGGTTATTGTCCCACCCTTTACATTCATCTCGAGTGCAAGTTCAATACTACATAATAATGCTATACCTATTTTTGCAGATATTGACGATAAATCTTATACTTTAGATCCCAACTCTGTAAGGAATAAAATTACTGAGAAAACGAAAGCAATCCTCCCTGTTCATTTAGCCGGAATTTGTGCGGATATGAGCGAGCTTATGGATATTGCAAGTGATAGTGGAATATATGTTATAGAGGATGCCGCACAATCTATTGGAACGCGATGTTATAATAAAAAGGTTGGTTCTATAGGGCATCTCGGTTGTTTTAGTTTTTACCCCTCTAAAAATATAACTACGGGAGAAGGTGGAATGATTACTACCAATGATGAAGAATTAGCTGAACAATGTCGATTACTCAGACATCATGGTGAACCAGAATGGTATGTGTATAATAGATTAGGATACAACTATAGAATGACTGAAATTCAAGGCGCTATTGGGAGAGTCCAACTAAGAAAAATAGAAAATTTTATCAGAATCAGGAATAAAAACGCAAAATATCTTACAGATGCAACTTCCAATTTGATAGGCATTAATCCTCCTTTTGTTCCTGAATATTGTGAACCCGCGTTTAATTATTGGATTGGAAGGCTAGATCCTGATGTTTTAAGAATTACAAAAGCTCAATTCCTAGACCGGTTTCCAAGAAGTAAGGTTCTTTATCCAAAACCTCTTTATAAAACAAAATTATTCCAAGAAAAAATTGCGTACTCAAAAGGATGTCCTTGGTCCTGCCCTTTCTATAATAAAGAAATAAATTATACTGAAGTTTATTTACCAATAGTAGAGAAAGTAACTCAGGAAATATTTGCTTTAGATATCCATCCTAAAATAACTAAGAAATCCCTTGATGAAAACATAGAAATAATGAAAAAAATTACAGAAAATTAACAATAAAATTCTTTATTTTTATGAAGAAACTTATAATCCATGTATATGGGGTTGTTCAAGGTGTTTTTTTTCGCTACTCTATGCGTAAACTAGCTCGTAAATTAGGGGTAACTGGATTTGTAAAAAATATGCCCGATGGAAGCGTATATATAGAAGCTGAAGGTCCTAGTGATAAGTTAAAAGAATTACTAAAGTTTGCTAAAATAGGACCGGAAACTGCTGAAGTTGAAAAGACAGAATATGAATACAGAGAGGCTCAACATAATTTTAAAGGTTTTGAATACTCCTTTTAAATATTTATGAGGATAATTATTTAAGATATTACCGGGATATTATTAAAGATGATAAATAATATTTCGATATTATAGATTATGTCATTGTCTTTAAAGAGGAATAAATTTCTCCAATTATTTCATAATATCAGCAATAGTAAGATTACACACAGAGGGCCTTTAATTTTAAGATTGTACGGACTGTTAAATGAGTTAGACCTCGCTAACGAAAATCGGTTTATTTTGTGTAATTTTATAGATCAAAATAGTGAGCTTTTCAGTTTAGGTAGAGATATTTACGAGATTAACAATGATGTAACTTTAAAGCAGTTGTTTCTATTCGCTTATAGTAAAGCTAGGATCAACAACCTTATACCAAATCTTTATTCTGAATATATTAATTCTATAAATGCCATATCTCAAAAAATAGACACTCAATCAAATCTGTCTTAAATCTCATTAATAGATTTAAAAATACCATTTAAATATAAATATAGATCCTTAAGTTAAGACAAAATTTTTAAAAATGATAATTATTATTATGAATGTAATACAAGTTAATTGTTAAACTGAACAATCATGAGCATCGAAGCGAATTATATTGTGAAGATATGTTTACTCGGAGAAGCTAATGTTGGTAAAACTTCATTAGTGTATAGATTTATCGAAAATAGTTTTAGAGGAAATTATAAATCAACCCTTGGAGTAAACCTCCTCAAAAAAGATATGAAAATTGAAGAATATGGGGAGGTCTCTGCACAAATCTGGGATTTAGGGGGCCAAGAAAGTTTTAAAACTCTTCGCAAGTTGTATTTAGAAGGTGCTAATGGAGCTTTAGTTATATACGACTGCACTAAAAGAAGTTCTTTTGAAAAACTTTACGACTGGATTCAAGATTTCAAGGATGCTAGGGGAGAAGAACCTCTGCTTCTAATTGGGAATAAGAATGATTTAACTGAAAATATTAAAATAAAAGAAAGTGAAGCTTTGGAACTAGCAAAAAGTTTTAACATGGAATATATATTCACCTCTGCAAAAACAGGTGCTAATGTCGAAGAAGCATTTTTAAGGGTTCTAAAGACAATTCTTGATAAGAGTTTATAACATAAGCCTTTTAGCTTTTGGAACAATAAATTTCGTCACTATTTTTAATAAAAACAACTAATTCCTAGAGTCATTTATAAATGCCTTTATAAATAAAAAATCATTTATAAAGAAATACCCTTTTTAAAAGAATTTAATTTTCTTAATTAGTTAAAATCATATTTATTAAGTTTGGTGTAATATGGCAAAAAAAAAAAAAGAAATTGAGGAAGACAAAGTCGATGACGACGAAGACGAAGTCGATGACGACGAAGTCGATGACGGCGAAGTCGATGACAAGGAAGGTTTAGATTATAAAATTGAAAATGTAGTTGCGACTGTCGTCGTTGAAATCACAGAAAAGATCGATTTAAATATAATTGCCCGCAAACACGCAGATGTTGAATATAACCCCGAAAGATTTCCTGGATTAGTTATGAGAATTCTAAAACCAAAAGCAACTATCTTAATTTTCTCGACGGGAAAGATGGTAGTTACCGGTATGCGCAAAGCTTCAGAAGCTGATAGGGTTGTGGAGAAAGTGTTAAAGAATATTAGAAAAGCAGGA
>DATKTW010000178.1:0-29708 GCA_035530895.1 Candidatus Nanopelagicaceae bacterium | reverse complement strand
AATTGGATAACCTAATTCTATTAAATTTTGATATAAATTTATTAATATAACTAAAAGTACAGATATTAGGGTGATTGGAAATAAAAGAAAGTATTTAATTTTGGAAATTAAATTGGGATTCATCGGTTTTTTATTTTTTTTTAGCTCATATTCAATATTTTAATGTATTGATACTTACATAAAATTTTAGGTATTAACCATTCTGAAAGGCACTCCAAAAAAAGTATCATTACCAATTATTTCCAATATTTCTATTTGTTGATCGATTGTGCAATAATATATAACTAATTCCCCCTTCCCTTCACACCTCTCTTCCAAGTATACATCAATACAATCAGGATGAATATTTTCAATAGCATCAATAACATCCTGATGATCATCTATAATTTGTCGTGCTGTTTCTATATCTGGAAGCGTTTCGCAAGGGTGATACCTACTATAAAAAAAGGTTTTAAATATATCAGAAGCGACAAGAATTAGAGGAATTGCCAGAATAGAAATAACAACGACTAGTATTATAATTAAACCAATTAACTTTTTTCTCTCTATGATTCTTTTAGAGCCACCATTATTTTGATTATTAAATACACTTTTTCGCATGGGTTCTGTTTATCTATTGCTATCTTATAGTAAGAAATAAACCTATGTGATTTTTAAATGAATTGGTCCACCTTTAGAACAATTAACAAGTAATGTTTTCCCATAATTTTTAACATTTTGTAAAGATTTCTTGGCATATTTTGTAAACTTTTCTTATCAAGAATGTATATATTATTTAATAAAATATAAAAAATTTTATCTACTAAAAGTTGTAGAATCTCCAAGAGAAGCTAAATCGATGTTTAAGTAGTATCGTTCGTCTAAAAACAATACCCAATCGTTATGATTTGCAAACCTATACAATAAGTTAATTTGTTTCTCTTTCATAAATGATTCCATAAGAGTTCTTATGTAAAAAGCTTTAAAATTACGATTTATCTTTTAGTATTTTTTATATTAAAAAATATTAACTTTAAATAACTATTAAATCACATTATAGATTTATTTGGTTTTGACTTGTTGTTCAGATGTTAGAAATTGAGAAGAAAGTGCCTATTCATTTAGGTTTATTTGGGCACATAGATAGCGGTAAAACTGCGGTCGCTTCTGTGCTAAGTGAAATAATTTCAACTGCAGGAATTGATGCACATCCACAGAGTAAAGAGAGGGGAATTACTATAGACCTGGGATTTACCAGTTTCATTCTAGACGATTATTTAATAACTTTAGTTGATGGACCAGGACACGCCGATCTAATTAAAATATCCGCAGCTTCAGTAGAAATAATAGATTGTGCTTTAATAGTAATTGACATCAATAAGGGGCCTCAGATTCAAACCGGAGAACATCTTATAATGATTGATTCACTCAACATAAAAGATGTTATCGTTATACTAAATAAAGCTGATCTATTCAAGGGAGATATTGATAGTGAAGTTGAAAAAATAAGAAATTTTTTTAAATCTACTTCTTATGGCTCAGAAATACCCATTTATATAGTTTCAGCTAAAGAACAGAGTGGATTTGAGGATTTAAAATTAGGGATTTTGGAGAAAATCAAGAGATTAAACATTAACAGGGACTATGAAGGTAGCGTAATAATCCCAATAGATCATCATTTTTCAATAAAGGGACGAGGAGCGATAATAACTGGGACAATATTAAAAGGGAAATTGGATATTAATCAGATTTTAGATGTTATACCAGTTAACACATCAGGTAGGGTGAAGTCTATTCAAACTTTTCATCAGGAAGTTGGATCTGCTAAAGCAGGAGATAGGGTTGGAATTAATCTAAAGGGATTAGATATTAAAAAAGTATACCGTGGTTGTTATGCTACAACTAATAAGAATTCGTTCGAGTTAGGCGATTTAGTCGAAGTTCGAGTGAATCAGAATAAATTATTTAAACCTGTTACCCATTTTGGTACCCAAGTTCATGTAACAATAGGTATGTTCACATTAACGGGATATTTATTTCCATATTTTGAAGATAACCAAAATAAGATTCAATTAGAGAGAACTGGAGAATTAAAAAAATATAATGCCTACCTATGGTTAAATGAGAAGGTTTTCTTTAATAAAGAAAGATCAACACTATTGATTAGCAGATTCGATCTTCCACCAACAACTTTAAGGATACTTGGGGCTGCTGAATTGATTAAAATTCTTCATAAACCACCTATTTTATATAAATACAAATTGAAAAAAGGATTCGTTCAAAATTCAGAGCACCCCCAAGGGGTCGTTTGCCGCGGTCTAGCCCAAAGTATTGAGGGAGCAAAAAAAATAATCGGTCGAAAGTTGGAGTCTCCGTTTTCTAAAATTGTGGATACTTTTGGAACTAAAGGTTTAGTGATCGTAACAATTGAAGATAAAAGCAAAACCGTAGAAAAAGGGGACACAGTTGCTCTAAAAGAATTAAGGAGTTTTATATTGAAATCTAAAAAAGATTTAAATTTGCTAAATTAATTTATATTATTAATTGAGGTGAAAAAATGGAAAAAATTCAAACGTCGGAAATTAACATCGATCGTGAATTATTAGCAGAAATAATGCGCAATTTAGAACAATTAGAAAGTTCCACAGACTTGGAGGGAAGTGCAATTGTCTCAAAAACAGGATTAAGAATAGCTAGCTCTGAAACTGCTGATATAGTAGCAGATATTTATAGTGCGAGTCCTGCTACTTTAATTTCGTTGGGAGAAAAAATTAGTAGTGGCTTAGGTCAAGGAGAGCTAAGAGAAATCGTGATTAGGGGAGTAAAAGGTTACACTATTATATTAGTTGGCGATGCAGATAATAATTTCATACTATTTACCAATTGCAAAAAAGGATATAAGTTGGGCTACTATTTCCACAAAATACGTAAATCCTTTAGAGAAATGGAACCCATTCTTAAGAGAATTGAAACGCGAGAATTGCATACAATGTGATTTTGTTTAGAAATAACGTGCTTATTTTTATACGCGCTGCCATTCAATTAAATCTCCATCTTTCAAAGAATATACCGAAGCCCCAACACTAGGGCTTAAACCATTAATTTTGTATATCCAAAAGCCTCTTACTTTGTCAATTTCTCTTACGATAATTCCCCAACCAAAGTCGTCATAATCGATTTCACACCACATATCTAATGCATCTAGAGCGGTAGTTTTTCCATTATCAAGAGTAAAATTTAGTCTGGTTTTGACTGTCCCATTGTTAAAGTCTACTGTTAGAGATAAATTATTAACGGATTCTAAAGTCTCGGGTTTTTTGTACAAACTTAGATTAAAAATTAGTAGAGACGTCAGTAACGATACTCCAACAATGATAATAAGCGTAATTTTTACTTTCTTTCTCATAAAATCTTCCTAAAAATATAAAAATAAAAATTTTAAATAAACTTTAACTTCTTGCTTGTCTTCGTTGTTATTAGTATTAATGCTCCCACTATCATTATACCGAGATACAGAATTGGGAATGCAGGTATCAATTCGTTGGGCGTTGTTGGTTGTGAGGGTGTAATGGGTGGAGAAAATCCGACAATAGTCATTTCTAAAACGTATGGGTTTATAAATGTATCAACCCATAGTAAAAGTCCCGTTCGTTTCTCGTAAATTAAATGCGTCTTCTGCTCGAATCCACCTACCTGTTCGTGACTAAATTTTATTGTTAATTCTGTCTCAGTGATCGTAACTTCACCTGGATTAGCAGCAGCTAAAGCTAATTCTTTTATGAAAGTTGTGTTATCAATTGAAGGTATCATAAAACCAGATTGGAGTCCTCCGAATCCAATTCCCATCTGAAGGGCTGCTTCGCGGTTGGATATGTTATTAAGCGAAATTATCGGACCAATTGGGCCGAAAAATCCTTTATAAAAAATTTCTATATCGAACCAAGCTCTATTTATATCAGAAGGAAAAGCATCCATAGCCCATACTGGTTCTCCTAAATCTTTCAAATAGTAATCAGTGAAATTTATTGTAACCAGACCACCTGGATTAGTGGTCCATGTATCGATATAATTGAAATCCCAATCGTACCAAAAAGCAGCACCTTCAAACTTTGACACGTTATAGACGTACAACTCATCAAAATCCAGTGAGAAATTTATTAAAAACATTTCTAAAGTATAGCCTAAAGGATTTGTAATTGGAATCATTTTGGTTCTTGCCCACACTAACAGTCCGCTTTGTTTTTCGTAAACTAATGTAGTATTTTGTGCTCCAGAATCTTGTTTAAAGTCGAAAGAAATGAAACTGTACGTTTCTTCAATTGTAATATCTCCTGTCATAAATCCAACATCTTGTGCTAAAGCTTGTTCCTTAAGCTTTGTTAGGTTATTAATAGGAACTAAAAAACCCGATTGAAATGTGTTATATCCTAATAGCATATTAAATGCTGCTTCGCCGTTCGATACATTGTTAAAAGTGTGATTAGAAAACAGCATTCCTATTTGATTTTCGATAAATTCTATATCCATATATGACATAGGACTTCCAAATAAGTTGAATATATCGTCTGGATCTTTATCGTAAAAGCCAGTGAAATTTACAGAGATTTGACCACCAGAATTGGTAGTAGTATTATACTTTGACGCCCAATTAAATCCAATCCAATTTAAATCACCACCAAATTGAGTAACATTATAGACATATGTTCCGTTTAGATTAAGAGTTTGATAAAATTCTTCTGGGATTTCTGGGGCAGCTCTTACGTTTGGGGTTGAAACTAAAAATATTGCTTGAAATACTAATGCAAAGGTAAAAATGCTTAAAATTATAGGTTTTTTTTTCATAAGCTCAATTCTTTTCCTTTTATTCAATTAGGTAACTTGTTCTATAATTATATAGGTTAAGTTTCCTATATATTTAAAAATTGTGAAAAATTATGATATTTATCTTTTAGAGTTCTAAATAATTCAGCTAAAAACTTAAAAATATGAGTATCAGAAAAGAAACAACCAAAGATCCTTTAAACTCTCAAATTTCTAAAACCGATGATACAAAGACATTGAATTCTGAGAGAGTGAATAGCTCAGTTTGGTTAGAAAGAAAAACTTTGCGTGTAGCGTTAATAAGCACATTTACAGCTCTTTCGGTGGTGTTAGGTTATTTATTGGCTTACATCCCTAATCTAGAAATTTTTACTTTAATGATTTTTTTATCTGGATTTGTTCTTAATAAGAGATATGGAGCGTTGATTGGGTTACTTAGTTCGATAATTTTTACTTTCTTTAACCCTTTAGGACCTTCTCCCCCCCCACTTTTTATTTATCAACTGATACATTATTCTTTGACTGGAATATCTGGTGGTTTGACAAAGGATTTTATGCAGAATAGAAAATTCTTTAAACCAAAAGAAGACTTGTACGTTTACCAAGTAATGGTTATATTTGGTGTTGTTGGTGGGATTCTTACATTTTTGTTCGATATCTTTAGTACGTTGTTTGGTGGTTTTATAGTATCTATAACTATAGATTACTTCATAGCAACATATCTTTTTGGGTTAGTTTTTACTACGGTTCACTTAATAGGAAATATTTTGGTGTTTGTATTTCTCCTACCAGGACTAATTCAATTAATAATGAAATTATTGGATTAGATTTATTGAAATATAAATAAGAAATATGCTAAGATTGAAAGAGTAACTATTATTCTACTTCTGATATAAGGCTAACTTTGCCACCAGCAGATTCAATTTTCTCGATCGCTCGTTTAGATGCCTTTTCGACGGTTATATTGATCTTATTATTAACTTCACCGCGACCTAGGATTTTTTGAACATTAATGTCTTTCATATTAATCGCATAGGTCGTTCCTGTTTTTGTAGCGATGTTTTTCTGAGTTAAATCTTCAATTGTTAAATCGAGGTCTTTAATATTTAAGGTGTTTACATGGTAAATACGCCTAATATCTTGTGGTCTTTTAAAACCTCGCTTTCCAAAATCCCAATCAGGATCGGGAAATCCCAATTCTTTTTGTTTGAGATAATAGGATTTTTTACTCTTTTTCCATCCGGTTGTTTTTCCTTTTCCAGCCCTTTGACCCGCTTTTCGGTGTTGACCAACTTTTCCGTACCCTACCGTACGAGTTCCTCTCATTTTTCGAATTTTTTTGGGAAATTTTCTCGTCATTTTATTTAACCCTCTTAATTACATCATTTTGTGAATTAATTCGTTAATAAACTGGTCAACATAACCTAGAGTTCCGCCTTCGTGATAGTGTTTTTTGATTGTTCCCCGATGTCCTTTTCTTGGTGGGTGTAATCGAAAGACAGGTTTGATTCTGTAGACATCTTGTGTTCGATATTTGATATCTCCAGATAAAAGCGCTTTTGAAAATTCTTTCAAATCTTTGTACTTAGTTAGATTTTTAATATGTTCATCTGTGAGTGGTTTATTTCCTTCAACTCTTCCTCTTGCTCTTAATAACCGTAAGAGCGTTTTTTCGTCAATTTCGCCATAGGCAATATAATCTTTGCACTTTTTAAGCATGCCCATGTAGCTCGTTTCGCTCCATATAAGGACTCCATGGTTTACTTTGTGCATTCTTAGCATTTTTAAAGTATCTATTACTGTGCGTTTCATTGATCCTGGCGCGCCCCTTATACGAATTGCAAAGTACAACGCAGGGGGTTTCGATGTATTAGTTTTTGATTTTTTACTTACAATAACATTATTTTCAGCCATCATTTACACCACTCATCAGTTATAAATTAAAATTAAATTTATGAGCATTCTTAAGAGCATTAAAGGTAGCTTTCACTAGGTTTTCGCTAGTCCTTGTATCTCCGAATGTTTTACTCCATACATCTTCTATCCCAGCCAACTTTAATACTTGTTTTACCTTATCTGCACAAACTAATCCAACTCCTTGTGGAGCAGGAATTAAATGTATTTTGACAGAACCACACTTTCCATCTACTTTAAAAGGTACGCTATGAGTATGACCACAGCCACACTCTTTACTACCACATCCCCTAAGGACAGGTACAACTGATAATTTGGCTTTATCAATTGCTTTCCTAATTGCTGGTCCTACTTCTCGTGATTTAGCAGAACCTATACCTATAAAACCGTCTGCTCCAATGATAACTACCGCTTTAAATCTAGAACGTTGACCGCTAGCTGTCATTTGCTGTACCATATTTATAGTTACAACGCTTTCTTGAAGTTGAGGAAGAAGAACATTAATTATTTCTTTTTCTTTTACAACAAGATTGTTCGCAAATATTTTATCTAATGTGATTAATCCACTTTGTACGAGCTCCCCAAGTTTGGTCTTAGGAATCCAACCCTCATCAACATTTCTCTGCCGACTCATTTAATTCACCTTTTAAGCACTATCTTCGATTTGTTTTAATGTATTTGAAATAACTTTACTAATTTTTAATGGGTTTACATTATTTTTTTTTAAATAACCTGAGAAAACTTGGTCGTATTTCTCTGGTTCCTCGCTTTTTAGAAGATTTGCATATCTCTCAATGTGAGAGCCATTGACAGTTTCTTCGATATTTTCTGGGAAAAAGTCCTCGTTATAAGGAATCTCTAAACCAGAATTTACAATTCCTTTAAATGCTGCCAACACCCGATTCCTGTGATAAAATATTCCCAAATCAAGGATTGCTTCTTGCACATTTTGTTTTTTTGCTCTTGTCCCTGCTAGAAATCCTGTTAAGTATGCTGCGGGAATGTTTCCAGTATTTGCATTCCATCCAAATTTGGTTGTTAATTCTTTAGAATGAGCAGAGACAATAACTTTATCTCCTCCTAGCTTAGATTGAATTATCTGTACAATGATATGATTATTTGACGCCCTAATTACAGCTCTTAATTTTTTGGATTTTAATAATTTTAGTCTTTTGTGGTAATTTGTTTTTCCTTCTGCTCTCCTTCTGAATGGTCTTCGATATCTTGGTCCTTGTGCCATTTTTTATCGACCTCTTCTAATTAAATCTTTTTCTTTAATGTGACGGTTCATTTGCGCGACGCTAGTAAACATTCCGCCTTTTGCGTTTTTATATAGCTTTCTATAAGTTGCTGTAGTAATCAATTTTCGATCTCTTAATTTTTTAAGCTCCCGTCTCTGAGGGCGAATTCGATTCATCCACATTTTTTTCTTTGGAAATCGGGCTTTTTTTGTTCCTTTTCGTTTTCCTAAGCCTCTAGCCCTCCCTTTTTTCTTGCGTTCATGAAGTAGGTTCTTTCTATATTTTGAATTGCCTTTTTTATATTTTTTTATAATAATACCTTCTTTTACCAAATTGCGGATGTCTTCTCGAGTGATTGCCATTTTTATTTCATCTATTAAGTATGGATCGAAATAAACCCGGTTTTCCCCACATTTCAATATTTCCGCTGCCATTCTTTTCTGGGCTTTTAAACTCATTTTTTATCACATGAAATTATTTAATTATGAGAATTTTGTTAGTCCTCGTCTTCAAATAAATCTTCATCATCTAGATCTTCAATAGACGATTTAAGGGCTGCTTCTAAACTTTCTATCTCTCCTTGCGATATTCCTATATTAAGGACTTTAAATCCTCTACTTTGAGCATAATCTATTAAAGTTATTCTTTTTTTAACACCTAACTTAGTAGAAATTTTAATTGCGTGTTTTTTATTATTTAAAGTGTTCAAATCATCAATGGTTACGACTCTTACCTCTTCATATCCTGATGGATGGAAACCACGTATCTTTTTAGGTCCTCTATACCCAACGGAAGGTGATTTGACTCCTGATTTAGATTTTTTTCGAGTTCGTGAATCAATTCCTCTTGCTTTTCGCCAAGAATCTTTTACTCTTACATATCTCCAAGATTCTACTCTCCTAAAGGAGGGACGCGTCTTATTTATTTTTTTCCTGAGTTCTATTAATCTTTTTTGTTCCATATCTATTACCTCTTTTTATTTTACCTCCCAGGTAACTTGGTCTCCGCTTTGAATTTTATAGAGGTATACACCATCTTGAAAGACTCTTGGGTCTTTCTTTCTGATTCTGCAAGCTTTTTTTATGTTCGCAGCAGTCTGACCTAATGATTCTTTATCAGGCCCGATTAAAATTACATCCTCGCCGTCAACTTTAACTTCTACATTTTTTAGATATTTAGTAACTCTTGGAGCTCTCTCTCCAAGGAAGTTAACAACATGAATTTCCATTTTATCAGGTTTGACTTCCACCGTGCATGGAAAATGACTATAACATACTTTACAGATGTATTTATAGTTTGTTTGAACGCCATTTATTAAATTTTTTATTAGATTGATAATAGTTTTTATTAAAGCAAGGATTCCACTTTTTGGGAAGTTAGTAGTGAAAATCATAAGATTGTCTTCAATTGTAACCTTTATACCTCTTATATGCGAAAAGTCCTTTGTTATCTTTCCGTTAGGTCCACTTACTGTGATATGATGGTTTCCGTCAAGGGAAACAGTGACTCCCTCCGGAATTTCCAGTTCTTCTTTAAAAAATGCTACTTTTACCATTTATCCTTACCTTTTTCCACTATTAATAGATATAACATAAAGTCATACCACCGATATGTTTTTCTTCGGCTTCTTTCATGGTCATAATACCTTGATTTGTAGTTAACACGATTATTCCTAAACCTGGTGCTGGCAGTAGCTTTCTTTCAAGTGATTCGAATTGCGAGATGTTGTAATTAAGCCTCATTAAACCAGCACAATGATTAATTTTACCTAATAACGCAACTTTAAATTTATCTTGTCGACCATCGTCATACCTTTCAAACTCTCCTATATATGCATTTTGTTGAAAGATTCTAAGAACCATTTGGTTTAATTTAGAAGCAGGACTAATAATTACTTCCTTCTTCCTTGCTCTTTCTGAATTCTTAAGATTATTACACATATCAGCTAATGTATTCGCTATCTTCTACACCTCATACCAAATTATAGTTTTAATCATATCTATAAAATCCTATATCTTTTCCAATTTCATAAAAACATCTACGACATATATTTAAGCCATACCTTCTTATCAATCCTCTATGAGTATGACATCGTCTACACTCTCTTTGACCTTTACCTAATTTACCTTGCGGCATAATCATCAATTTTATTTTACTAAATATAGTCTAAATCCAATTTGTCTACAATTTCGACTCCAAAATTCTTTTTCAAGAAGTATTGTGCTTCTTCTCGAGAAACATAGTGGTGTTTGGGAACTTTTGCTCTACTTTTTCTTCTGTATTTTACTCTCATTCCAGGTCTTACGATTCTCCCAACGACATCAAGACCCCAAATACCAATAACATTATCATATTCAACTCCAGGAATGGTAATATGTTCAGTTATACCAAAACCGAAATTCCCGTAATTATCAAAACTCTTTCTAAGGAACTTATCATTGTTAACTACAAGTAATCGTTTTAGTAATTTTTCTGCCTCTTTTTCCCGTATAGTTACCATTGTGCCTATTGGGCGTCCTATTCGCAAATTGAACTCTTTAACGTTTTTTTTAGAAAGAGTTTTCATAGGGGTTTTGCCAGAGATAGTTTGTAACACTGTAGCTGCTCGTTCTAATTCTTCACCGCCTGCACCTACTCCAATATTTAATACTACCTTTTCTAAATATGGTTTTTTCATAGGATTAGCCCACATTTCTTCAAATGTTTTCTCTTGCTCTTTTATAGATTTTTTCTTGATTTCTCTTGCTGCTCTCGCTGACATTGTTTCGTTCCTCTCTTAATTTTATTCTGATTTTGGTAAATTAATCTCCGATTGACCCTCTCCGATTATAAAAGTATAATCGTAAAGCGTTTCTGTATGTTCTGAATTATGTTGTATAGAAACTGTACTTGCTTTCGGACCAAATCGCTTTAATATTGTTAAAACTTTTCCTAGCTGTCCTATGTTTTTACCGGACATTATTATTGCTAGATTCCCTTCTTTAAATTTTAATACTTTTAGAATTTCTTGTTCTGGAATTGTAATTTTTAAAACATCCATTCTCTTATAGATGTCTTCTTTAGGATTCTTCGGATCCTTAACACTGATAAAAATATTCCTCCCATCGTGCAAGTTTAATTGAATATTTCCCCCTTTTAAAGTAGTTTTTTGCGTTATTCTACATAGTTTGAATGTGCTTTCTGCTTCGGGAATTTCGTGCAAAATTAATCCATGATGAGAGTCCGGTAATATACGATAATGTTTGTTCGTTTTTACGATACTTAGCACATCCATTAATCCTACTGGAAATGTTCTGTCCTTAACAACCTTTCCATCGACTTTAAAATTCCCTAAGCCTATTAGTTTTTTTGCTTCTCTGTAGTTATCAACAATCTCAAGAAGATCTCTCACGATATGTAATAAAGGCAAGCAGAATCTACTCGGATGAGGTCCCGGTGAAGGGGTTATAAAGAATTTACCATGCTTTCTTTTTATCTGTAAGAATTTAGGTGTGTTTAGTCTTTTTAGCGATCTTGAACCTCCATGTCTCGTCATTTATCTTCTTCCTCCTCTTTTTGTTTTTTTGGACCTGTTAGTTCTTCTTCTCTGAATCCAAATACCGCTTTTCTTTCAATCATATTTGCTCTCCATGGATCCATCTTCTTCTCTTTCGCGAATTTTGTGATAACCATTTTTGAGATGTGGATAGCTGGGTGAAATTGAGTCCCATCCGTTTTATCAAAAGTAGCTTCTTTGATTTTTGCTCGCTGATTTCTAGTGATTTCGATGACTTCTCCTTCAAAATCTTTGAATTCACCTCTTATTATTTTGACTCCATCTCCCACTCTTAGGGGAAGTGTTTTAATCCCGTACTCTTCTCGTACGAAATCAGCTACTCTTACTGTTAATAATTTTGACCTCTGATGGTTTTTATATTTATACAATGCTTTTCTTTGCTTTCGAGGTTGTTTTGATTTTACTTTCATTTCTTTTATCCCTTAATCCTTATTTTTTAAATGATTAACGATGAAATTGATGCTAAACGCGGAAATAATTCTGCTGCCTCTCTTGCAATAGGCCCACGAATTTCGGTAGCTTTTGGGTCGCCTTCCTTAGTTATTATTACACCAGCATTATCCTCAAAGCATATTCTCGTGCCATCTAATCTCCTATAAATCATTTTTTGTCTAACGATAACAGCTTTTAGAATATTTCCCCGCAAATCTGGTCGACCCTTTTTAATAGTTACTGAACAGACAGATCCTACTGATGCCTTTGGCAATCTTCTTAATCGTGTTTTGGAACGATCGACATTAATAATTTGAGCGATTTTTGCCCCAGAATTATCGGTAATAAAAATTCTCGAACCGTTTTGGACACCATAACTGGTTCTAGGTTTGGCTAACGTTTTTCTTCCAAGTTTTCTTCTTGTTCCCATTTAATTCGCCACTCCTGCTTTTAATTTATCTAAGACTATAAACGCTTTAGTTTTTGATATTTTTCTACTTTCTCCTACGCGTACTAGGTCGCCAACTTTAATATCATTGGTTAAACATTCTGGAAGATGGCATGCCAGTCGCGAATTGCGTCTTTCATAACGCTGATATTTCTTAACGAATTGAACATAATCCTGTCTAATTATTACTGTGTTTCTGGATTTTTTATTGACGACAACTCCTTGAGTGATTTTACCTCTAATTCGTGTGTTCCCATGGAAAGGACAATATTTATCATTACATTCACGAATTGAAGGAGGATTAACTCCTGGAATGCCGATATTTCTAACGCTCATTTTAATATCTCGACCATTTCTTTTTCTTTAAACTTCTTAATCTATTTTCTGGAATGCCTATGATTTTCGATCCATTAACCTCTAGCATTCCATTATCAAGTGTAAATCTAAAAATATAATCTTTTTTGATGTATTTTTTTATTTCATTATTTTTTTCTGAAATTAATATATTTTGAGTATCATCAATTACCACGCCCACATCCATAAATTTAGAATCAGTAGGCTTCGATTTAAGTTTCGCTTGCACTCTAAAACCTATCAAATCGTGGTAGATCAGATATTTGGGGCTTATCATTATAATTTCAACTATTTTTCTTCATTTTTTACTGTAAGAATTCTTGCAATTTGTTTTCTCAGTAATTTCGCTTTCGCGGGATTATCTGAGATACCGCCACCAGTTTGTTGGCTGTATAACATCATCAATTCTTCTCTTAGGGTTATTAAACTTCTTTCTCTTTCTCTTTCATCCATTTCCCTGACTTTTTTTGCAGTTATTATATCCATATTTTAGTCACTATCCATATTTTTGTTTCATATTATATTATTCATCACTATCTTCATCTGTATCTACTTCTGGTTCCAGAGAAATTTCAGAAATTTCTTCTTCTTCTACTTCTTCAAACAGTTCTTTTTCTTCTTCGCTTGGTTCTCTTTTTTCCACATTTACTTCGTAGTCTTTTTCCATTTTTGTTTTACTTAACTCGGCCTCTTTTTTTGCTTGAACCTTAGCTAATTCTTCGTAGTTTATTATGATTGTATCACCCATTCTTACGTCAGCGTGCATGATTTTCACAATTATCCCTAAAGTTCCAGACTTCTGAATACACTGAGCTACTCCTTTATCTACTCCTTCTTGAGCAGGATGACCTGATTTTTTCATTGTACCGGCTCTAAACACCGTCGTTCTGGCTCTCTGTGAAGTGACCTTACCCGAAACGATGATTTCTGTACCTTTAGCTCCAGATTCCATGATTTTACGTAATATATAATAGCCTGCTCTCCTGTAATGTCTTCCTCGATCTAACGAATATGCTAAACGCTCCGCCATAATCTGTGCGTTCAAATCGGGATTGGTGACCTCCTCGACCTCTATCTGGGGCATTTCTAGCCCAAATTGATCGTGAAGAACATCCGTAATCTCTTGAATACGCTTACCGCCTTTTCCAATTACAAGGCCTGGGCGGGACGTGCGAAGAGTGATTCTAACGCCGAGCGGGGTTTTCTGTATATCAACGCCAGCAAACCCTGCCCGAACGAGTTCAGACCTCAGGTATTCGTTTATTTGCATTAACTTGATTCCTTGCTCAATAAAATGTTTCGCTAATGGGCTCATAACTACTACTTTTTTTTATAATTTTGATTATATAACATAATTTTAATATTAACTTGGAAATTCGTACACTACAATTTCTACGTGACTTAAATGCCTAAACTTAGGAGAAGATCGACCATGAGCTCGTTGAATGTAGCGCTTTATTATTCTTCCTCTGTGTGTTGCTGCGTGAATAATTCTACATTGTTCAGTATCTAAACCTTTAAATTCTGCGTTTGATTCAACGGAAGTGAGAAGTTCATAGATTCTAGCAGCGGTTTTTTGGGGGTATCTACCAGCATACCAGTTAAATTGTTTCAAATCTTTTCTGTGAGCTTGTTTCTTTTTATGTCTTCTAAACGGTACAGATTGCTCAAGTTGAATAACTTTCTCTAGATACCTCTTGGCTTGGTCTAACTTCATACCTTTAATTACAGCACAAACTTCTCTTGCTGGTTTTGGTTTTATTCGCAAGTCTCTACCCGAAGCTTTAGCCAACCTGTCTGCATCATATTTTTGTTCTATGAAAGAATAACCCCAGTTAGGCATTTATTATCATCTCATTTATTATTTTAATTATTTTAATGGGACATATTTACTTGAACGTGTGGCTCCAATTCCTGGCGACCCATGTTGAACATTTCTTCTAGTGAGTGAGAATTCTCCGAGATAATGACCAATCATTTCAGGTTTCACTTCTACTACTTCGTAAGATTTCCCGTTATAGACACCAATTTGTAAACCAACCATCTCTGGGAAGATTAACATGTCTCTAACATGCGTCCTGGTAAGAATATCCTTTCCTCTTTTCTTAGCTCTATATGCCCTTCTTAATCTTTCAAGAAGTTTTTTTTGTCTGGGTGGCAATCCTCTTCTTAAGGATCTTCGCGCTCTCGAGGGTAGTAGTTTGACGAATTCGTCCATGTTCATTTTTTTAAGTTCCTCTAAGGTATAACCTCTATAGTGAAATTTGAGTCGATCTCTTTCTCTTGCTAGGTCTATTTCTTTATCTTCTGTTTCTTCATCAATTTCTTCTGAAGGTTCTTCAGTTGTTTCATCCGGTGTCATTTCTTTTTGTTCTTCATCATCGTGTTCTTCATTTGGAGCCATATTTCCACCAATCTAATTGTTCCATTCAATATTTTATGTTTATTTTTTACGCTATATTGATCACGTGTAATGAAATTAGTTATCTATCAAATTTTAATTTTATTAAAACCAGAGAACCAAAAACCAAAAACTTAAAAGGTTGCGATGTGACCTTCGAGGAAAATCGAAATATCTTTAAATCTCAAATTTTATCGATGTAGTTAAGTGGAGAATTTCAAGTTTCGTTCACGATTGTTTAGCGATAATTATTTGGATTAAATACTCTAACAATATCTTCTTCATTAAATTTTCCGCTCCATCGTTCTTCAACAATCACAAATTGTTCAGGATCGTTATTAGGATTCAGTATCGAATGATACATCATTTTAGCGTTTAAAAAATTCGTTCCTGCATCGACAAAATAATAAACTCTGTTCGCATTTATAATTATTGGCTTACCTTTTAGAATCCTCCATATTTCGCTCCTGAATTTGTGTGTTTGGATTGAAATACCTATTCCTGGTTTAACATATATTAAATTATAATCTGGATAGGTGAATTTGATGCTGTACCATTTATTTAGTACGTCAAGAAAACCATTTGGAACATTATATTTCTTTATGAATTGTTCTGGGTTAATTTTTACTTTTTCAGATAATTCGAATTTATATGGATTATAAATCGTAATATGATTAGAAAAATCGTTACTATAGTTAACTTCAATTTCCTCTTCACTTTTATTAATCAACATGTAATAATCGTTTGGTTTTACAAATAAATTAGCTTTTTTTAAATTTTGAGAGTAGAAATTATTGCCATTTATAAGAAAAATGTGATCCAGATGATTAGAATCTAGAATTATCCTTAGTTCTTTCTGGTCGTTTTTTCTAAGGATTGTTCCTCTATCCGGTTGAATGATTTCTTTCTTCACATGACTAACCTTTGACTTTTATGCACTATTATATTCTTTAAAACGCTCCTTAATTTCGTTTAGATAAGGTAATGATGCTTGCGCTCCTTTTCGAGTGACTGCTATTGAAGCAGCCGCCGATGCATATTTTACAGATGTTATTAGATTCTCACCTTGGTTTAACATACTTGCTAATACACCATTAAAACAATCGCCAGCACCTACAGTATCAACTGCTTGAACTTTTAAGGCGGGTATGTATGTGGTTCTATCTTTTTTTGCGTCGTATATTAAAGACCCCTTACTCCCGAGTGTTGTTATGATTACATTCACTCCATATTCTGATATATCTCTGGAAGCTTGAATTATTCTTTCTCTTTTCTCACCTTTCAGATCTTTAAGGTTCAATAATGAATGTAACCGTAATAGTTCTCCCTCGTTTGGGATTAGGATATCTACATTACTTAAGATTGAATGACTAATAGGTTTTAAAGGCGCAGGATTAAGAATTTTTATACAGTTACCTTGAGCTGCTATTTTATAAATTTCTTCAATAGTTACTGAAGGTATTTCCATTTGAACAACTAAAGAGTTTGCGTTTCTAATAATTTCATTGTTTGCTTTAATATCATCAGGTTTTAAATTGAAATTAGCTCCTGGCGCCACACTAATCATATTTTCACCAATTTTATCTATCATAATAAAAGCAACCCCACTTGATTCCTGGGAATCCCTAATAATGTATTTGATATTAATTCCCTCAGATTTTAATTGCGAAATCATTTGGTCTCCAAATGCGTCTGTTCCAATTTTGCCAATAAAAGTAGTTTTGGAATCGGACCTTGCAGAAGCAACTGCTTGATTCGCACCCTTTCCTCCTAAGAATTGCTTAAAAACACCTCCAGTTACAGTTTCTCCTGGATTAGGAAATCTTTCAGAGTAAATATTCAAATCCATATTGCTTGAGCCGACGATAAGAACGTAGCGATCGAGATTTGACATAGTTTAGCTTTTATAAAAACGATTCTTTAAATCATAATTTCTTTTATAATATCAAATTATGGATCATCACAATTAAAACCAAATGATCCTTAACGAATGGTTTTAATTTAATATAATTTTAAAAATAATAATAAGTAATGCAACTGTGCTTGAATAAGTAAAGTTACCTTGCTTGAAAATATAAAAAAAAAAAGTCTGAAATTCACAAAGGTGTTTAATATGGCCAAAGACAAGATAATTGGAGCAATCGTTATGATCCTTGGCATTTTAATCGCTATTATTTACACTATGGGAAGCGTTGTTGATTTATGGGCTAATACCATAGGAGAGATCCCTAATTGGGATGTAGCGTTTAAATTGTTTGGTATCGATTGGCTCGATTATAGATTATTTACCGTACTACCGCTCTGGATTATGGTTCTTCTAATAGCGATTATTGCTATATGGATTGGGTACTCAATGTTGACATGTTCCCAGTATTTCACTGGATATACAACAAAACCCCAGCACCCGTTCCTTTAGAAGAATTAGAAGAGGAATTAGCAGCTGAAGAAGAATCCAAAGAGTAGAAAGAGCATAATTAACCTTTTTTATTTTTTTTCTTTTTAAAATTAAGAATATGATTCTAAAAGTGTAATTTCGTAAAGTCCATGTCCAGATTCGCTAAATTTATTTGAATCAAAGAATAATTAGGAATTTCTTTAGCATTATTAGTAAGGGGTGTTGTGCTTACGATGACTTCGTTGTATTTTCGACTTAAAAATAAAGTATGGTGCCGACCGTTAAAATTCGTATTATGATTAGTTATCACATTACATATCTGGGAATTAAAGAGAAACGCGTTAGCTCCGGCGCCAATTTCAATTTCTTTAAATATAAATTCTAAACCACTCTTTAAATCTTTGCCTTTTTGTATTTGGTCAATTATAGAACACAAATACTTTCGCGTATCTAAGCTAGTATCTTTAAAAATTCTATTCAATTTAGGGTTATTTAGTTTTTTTTCAGGAAAATTTTTAATTATGCCGTTATGGGTAATTAGATACTTTTCACCAATATTTATTGGGTGTACATTTTCAAATTTCCTTTTCCATGGGAGTGTTTTCCTTGCGTGAACTAAAAGAAATCGAGTTTTAATCTTGGTAAGGCTTTCCCAATCAGCGTGGTAAATTGGGTTAATATCTCGCTTAATTACGAGTTCTTTATTATTTTCTGAGAGATAAGCAAACCCCCAGCCTAAGCCATGATGTCCTAATATGTCATACTTCTTAAAATAATTCCAGTGACATGTTGCGAGAAATTGTTTTAGAATTGTGTAATTGATGAAGAATGGTTTAAGAGAACACTTAAAGAACATGCGACACATAATCTATCCTTAAGACGTACTATATCTGTATATCAAAATTAAATCTCACCTAAAAAGTAAGCGAATAAAGAACCGTCGTCGTGACAAGTAATTAGAGTTTTTAAGTCTAAATCGAATTTTGCGTCATTAACACACGATTTCTTTTTAATTTCTGCTAAGATTTTTCCGGTATTACCTTCAATGAGAAGTATTCTACCCTTAGTTGTTCCAATAATAAAGAAATTAAATCCTTTTAAGATAACATGTAATACCGTTTCCACATTTACATTATTAATTTCCCAAAGAATATCTAAATCTTGGTTGAAACACATCAATTTAGAATTAAACTCGAGTTCATGAATGTTTATCAAACTGTCAAAAAAATCAAAAGAGTATGTGCTAATAAGTAGGCTAGATTTTTTCATAGAGTCAAAAAGAGAACATTTCCACACGTACTCTTGGCATTGTATTGTTTTTATTTCATTGTAAGAACTCTTTTCAATGAAGTGAAGCATCTTATCGTCTCCTCCACATACAATAAATTCTTTTCCATTTGAGTTGAAAAGGGAAACGCAACGAATTTTATCAGTATATCGTTTAAACCACAATAAATCGCCGTTCATTCCTTTAAAAATTCTTAATGTCCCATCATTTCCGACAGCAATGACTTCTTTCAGAGCGGGTTCTAAAGGATCTTGCCAAACTATAGCGTCCCCAATTCCATCTTCAAATAATTGTCCCCAAATTAAGGATCCATCTAAAGGATTTAAAACTCTCAGACTCTTGTCTATAGAGTATGCAATGATTTCATTCAGATTATCATTATTAATGTCTGATAGTAAAAATCCGCTAATAGATGCTCCAAATTGATGTTCCCAGAATGTTTCCAATTCGTAGGAAGAATTACATTTAAATACTCTTAATATGCCGTCTAATCCGTTTAAGATAACTTCGTTTTTATTATCACGATCGATATCGCATATTTTTGCTTGCCAAATAGAGGAATTTTCTGAGATTTCTATTTCGGTTATTTTTTTCCCAGTTAGAGATAGAATAAGAAGTCGCCCGGATTTAGAGAATGTGATAATTTCATTTTGACCATTATTATTAATGTCTCCTATTTCAATCCCAAGAATCGGTTCATTGAAATGGAAGTCCCATCGTTCTTTAATATTAACCATTCTTACATCTACTTTGCTTTCACTAGTCTATTAAGAGCTAATTATTTGAAACAGAAATTATTTTTAATAAAATATAATTATAAATAAATTAAAAATCAGTTAAGAATAACATTAAAAAAAAAAAATTTTGTAAGTGAGAAGAAATGTCTCAAGAAAGAAATATAGATCCTTTTTCGTTATTGATTTTAGTTCTTAGTATTATGGCAATTATAACGGAAATAATTGGTCCATTCGCAGGTTTTTATTATAGTGGCTATGGCAATAGATATTCTTGTTTGGATTGTGCATATAGTACAGGTGTTGATTTAATAATTCAATACTTAATTCTAATTTTATTCGTGATTCAAATAGTTATTGCTTTGAACGAATTGCTACCTAATAAATTCATTCCTATGGATGTTACCAAATACGGCATGTATTTAGCAATTATAACTTGGCTCTTTGCTATTATTGGACTTGCCTCTTTTGGAATAACTTATAGCTATTATGATTGGTGGCCTGAATTAGGTTTTTATGGAACCGTTGTCGGTGGTGTTCTTAATACAATACTATTCTTTTTACAGCAAAGAAATAAATAATTTTTTTTTTTAATTATCGGTAAATTTCTAATAAATCTCTTAATTTTACTTGAAATGATCATTGATCATTTCTTAAAATAAGAAAGATATTTAAATTTTTTATACAATTCTCATAAACAAAGGTAATTATTTTATTAATACGAAAATTACTTAATTCCGAAAAAAAAAAGATAAGGAGTCGAAAATGAGCTTTAAAATTAAGCTAGATTTAGATGGTTGTACTGGTTGTGGAACTTGTTACGAAGTCTGTCCAAGCGAATGTTTTGGGGAACCAGAAGGCGGAAAGGTAAATGTACTCGAAGATAATAGAGAAGATTGCGTCGGTTGCAGAGCATGTGAAACCCAGTGTCCCGAGGAAGTAATCGAGATTATTGAGGAATAGGAATCAAAAAATCCTCTTAAATCTCTTAGCAAATATTTTTTTTAAAATTATTTTTTTTAATGTTATAAAGCTTTTTAAAGACATAAGTTCGTGAAACCGGCCTTTCACGAAAAATGTAACCTATCAAAATAATATGCTGAAATATCTTCTGATATTACATTTTTCAAAAAATTACAATTTGAAAAGAATTTTTAGAAATTAGGTTTTAGAACCTACCAAAGTAAAATTTTTCCACAATTCTTGCATGTACCTTCGTTAATTTGCATGTTGAGACAATTTTCGTGATAAGTAGTCTCACATGATTGGCACTTATAAATTTTTCCAGTATATTCGCCATAATCGTAACCACAATAACTACATTTATTTGCATATGAGAAGTTAGCGCTATTTATGTCAACTTCAACTATTTGAGTAGTGCCCGTTAAACCCATATTTGAACTAGAGGGATTTAAGTATTGGTTATTTTGTCCATAAGAGGTTTCCTGTTGAGGTTGAGCGTAAGTTTGAGGCTGTTCCCAATCAGATACATACCCTTTTGTAGGTTTTTTTGAAATTCCCATCTTTATAGATACTTTTTCGTCTAATATATTGGTCAAAATTAAGGCTGAAGCGTATTTACCTTTTGCTCCTCCTTTCTGTAAATGTGTATGGGAAATTAAATGAATAACACGCCCTCCCGTGTTACCATGATCAAAATAACACAATACAGGATCCTCGCCCCATTTTTGCTTAATATGATAAGATTTGATTAAAATACGAACTGCAGGGCTGAGAATTTGAATAGGAAAAGACCTATTTTCAAGCCACCACTTAAATTCAGCTTTCTTTGTATCTTTAGCTGTCATTTTTTGCCATTTAGCTTGTTGTATTTCGCTTAATACACCTTCTAAGAAAGGATGATCTGGTTCAACAATTTGACAAGCAACAACAGCATCAGCAGTTTTTTGTCCGTTCCACCTAATATAACCGGGAAAAATATTTTCTACTATATATTTTAATGCCCAATCAGTTGTTATTAACCAACCTCCCGTTAGAGACACATACTCGCTGATTTTTGGGAAAGCTGAATGCGGAATTTTATCTCCAGGGCATCCGATCAAAACAACATCGTAATCACTTAAATTATGTTTCATGATATCGTTAGGACTAATCGTAATGTGTTTTGCCGCGTACATATGATCTATCACTTTTCTAGGGTGTTCGTAGCGACCTTCCACCGCAAGGATTTTACCGTGCTTTTCAACCGCTTTTACAACATCCTTTTTATCAAGTGCTTCCATTTTGCGACGTTTAACTTCAGAATACAGATCCTTCCAACTACTCATTTTATATTCCTCTATTACAAGTGTTATAAGCAATTAAATATTATTTTGTATAAGTAATAAAAAATAATTCATATTTATATTTGCATTGGAAGGGATAGTTATGGAAAATTTAAAAGATTTTGGCGAACCTTCAGAATTTTGGCAATATTTTTACGAAATTACGAGAATTCCTCGATGTTCGACTTATGAAGATAAGATAAGAGAATATATTAAAAATGAAGCTGAGAAATTGGGGTTTCAAACTGAAGTTGATACAATAAAAAATTTAGTTGTACGAATTCCTTCAAACAGAGACTCTGAAGGCAATAAATTAGGAGTCGTACTACAAAGCCACATGGATATGGTATGCGAAAAAAATGAAAATATACAGCACGATTTCTCAAAAGATCCCTTAAAATTAAAAACGATTGAAATTGAAAACGAGAGATGGTTAACTGCTGAAGGAACGACATTGGGTGCAGATAATGGTGTTGGGATCGCATATCAGCTTGCAATTATGAAAAAAATATATGATGGAAGCCTAGATTTTGATGCCCTTGATCTAGATTTATTATTTACAGTTGATGAGGAGAGAGGACTTTCTGGTGCAAGCCAAATGGATAAAAATTTGATAAGTGGAAAATATTTGTTAAACCTTGATTCAGAAGATGATGAAAAATTCACCATTGGGTGTGCTGGAGGAAGGGTCTTTAAGGCTGAAGTAAGTTACGAGAGAGAATTATTAAGCAACCCGAATTTGAGAGCGATAAAAATCTCCATTTCTGGACTACTTGGTGGTCATTCAGGGGGAGATATTAACAAAAAAAGAGGGAACGCTTTAAAAATATTAACTGAAATCATTTGGAAAATAAATTCGAAATTTAATATTTTTGTTAATTCTCTAGAGGGAGGAAACTTAACTAATGCGATTCCTAGGGAAGCACATGCTATCTTCTTTATAGAACAGAGCCAAAAGAATGAACTTGAAGCATTTTTAAAAGAAATAATCCCTAATATTAAGAATCTTTATGAAGGAACAGATTCGAACTTAGTAATTTCAATAGATCTGTTGAAAAAGTTCACTGATAAAACAACATTTTCAAAGGATTTCCAAAATATATTAGTTGATCTCTTTTATTTAATACCAAATGGACCTATTTCTTTACACCCTACAAGTGAAGGATTAGTACATACATCACTGAATTTTGCAGTGGTGCACACATTAGAAAAAATAATCGAATTCAAAGTTAGTACAAGAAGTTTAGAACAATATGATAAAGATACTTTATTTGAGAAGCTAAAGATCCTCTTAAAAATGTCTGGGTTAGACATAAACATTAAGATAATTACTATCTATCCAAGTTGGCCACCAAATTTTAGCTCAAAGTTAACTGAAATATCGAAACAAGTATATAAAAATCTTTTTGATAAAGAAGTATTTATCCAAGCGATTCATGCCGGATTGGAATGTGCCTTTTTTAGTAATTATTATCCAGATATGGAGATGATATCATTAGGACCAGATGTACTTGGTGTACATTCTCCTGACGAACGACTTAAAATAAAAAGCGTCGCGAAAATTTGGAAATTTTTAATTGCATTACTCCAGAATTTAAACTAGATATCTTGAATAACAACTTCTTTTATAACAAAATTTTAATTTAAAAAAAATTTATAAATCAAAGTAAATAAATTTCGAGATTGCGATGCAAGAGGAAAGAAGAAATAAAGCAAAAGCAGCTAAAGATGAAGTATCAGGCTCGGAGACTGTATTTGAAAAAATTCAAGTTAGAACACCATGGATTTTTGGCAACACATTCAGAAAACCAAAAATTTTGTTTCCAGATTTAAAAAAACCAAGAATGGGAATTCCTCTTCCAGGTAAATCAATGGCTGTAATAGGAGTTTACATTATTCTGTTCCTTTTACAGACTGGAATAGTTTATCTAATATTTAGAGAAGTTCCTGCTTTGGGTTCAAATCAAGATGGTAGTCCCATGTTTCTATATCCTGATATAAACGAGTCATTCATAATTGAAGGTGTAGTTGCTTCTATTTTTATTTTTATGTGTTCAATTGGCTTTATTTTATTATACCAAGCATCTAAATTCGTATATAATAAGAGTGTAGCAGTTAGATATTTAGTCGTAGGTATTCTACTAATATTGGCTTCCTTTTTTACATTACAGGCAATGATAACGATTAAACTAGGTCGAACATTATTTAATGTGTAATTAAATCAAATTTACATGTAATACAATCTTTCTATTTATCTAGTTGCGAGAGTTTGAATTAGCAAAGAATTTATGGCTATTTTAATTGTCATTTATTAAAACTCTAAACTTTTGAAAATTTTAGAATTCCTCGCTTCTTGTGAGGTAAAGAAAAAAAATAAAAAATAGTTAAATTTCTTTTATGCTTTAAAATTTGATTTAACTGAGGGATGCAATAAAGGAATTATAAGCGGCTTCATCTAATAAATTGCCTTTCTCGGCATCCCAATTGGAAGCGTCAATCTTAAATAACCAAGCAGTAAGCGCATTTTCATTGATTTTTTCAGGTTCATCCATTAAATCGCTATTTACCGCGCTAACTGTGCCTGATACAGGACAATAAATGTCTCCAACCGCTTTGCTTGATTCCACTGTTGCGTCTATTGGATCTGAGGAAGGTTCGTCTCCATCCATTGTTACTTGAGAAAGTTCAGCACCCTCGAGGGCATCTACATCCACAAACGAAATTTCTCCTAATTGCTCAGCGGCATAAGGTGTAAGTCCTACTTCACCAGTTTCATCATTATACCATTGATGGGTTTTATTATACCAAATTGCCATGCTTTATACAAATCTTTGCTATAATTTTAATATTTTATATAATATTGAATTTAGTGATATGATAAAGTTAATTATATCATTGATTTAAAATTTATTTATTGAGAAATTTTTTTAAAAGTAAAAAACGATATATATGAAAAATTCACTTAAGACTCAAATCGAATCTCACCTCGAATTTAGACCATGGTATCGTAAGATAGTAAATGATTTTAATTTTGATCTTCAAAAAGATCGAGAAGCAAGAGATTTATTATCTCGTATTTTAGAAAAAAAACACTACTCGTATAACCTTGAGGAGATTTTGCTTTCTTTTAAACAAAATATCCAAAAAAAAGAATATATCTGTGTTTTTGGTTGTGGTCCTTCATTAGAAGAATCAGTTGATTTTATACTAAGTAATTTAGGAAAAAACTTTTTTAATAACTGTGTAAATTTAGCTGCTGATGGTGCTGCTCAATTGTTGAATGAGAGAATCATACCAATTGATGGTATTATAACTGATTTAGATGGTATCACTAAAAGAGATTTCCTCAAGGCGAAATATGTGATCGTCCATGCACATGGAGACAATATTATTCTTTTAGAGCATTTTAAAAACACAATTATTAACTTCACAAAAATAATCGGGACAACTCAAGCAGAATCAACTCACAATTTAATTAATCCCGGTGGCTTTACTGATGGAGATAGGATTTTAGCTTTTATAGTATCTTTTTTATTACCTCAACAAGAACTATATTTAATAGGTATGGATTTCGACGATATTGTGGGAAAGTATAGTAAACCAAATAATGAAAAGAATTATTTAGCTGATCCAATTAAGTTAAAAAAATTAAAATATGCATTGCAGATAATCGAGTGGTTATTACCCAAAATAAAAATACCGTTATATTTAATTAACACCAAATCAATTTCAGATAAATTTGATTATTTGACACTTGAAGCATTTAAAGAAAGATTTTAAGAAATTACATTTTATAATCTTCTATTCCCCGTTTTGTAATAGTATATATTACTTTTTTCTCAGGAAGAAATTGAGAATTTACTAGATGAATATAAATCATGTTCTTTTCCTTATAGCTTAAATACAATACTTCCGAGAAAAAGTGATTTAAATATTGTATTCCAACGGGAAAATCTTTAACAACCGCTTCTTCAATAAAATTTGGAGCTACCTGAGCTGTTAGAATTGTAATTAATTGAAACCGCTGAGTTAGATTGTTTATTTTTTCTAAAATTTTTAAGTATGTGGTTTTTGCTTTTAAAAATGATATTTGTTTATCGCTACTCTCAATTCTGAAAAAATTATTAATAGAGTCGATTATTAATAATTTTACATTATGGGATTTGATTATAGAATCCAATTCATTAAGTTTTAATAAAAGAGCATTGTTACTCATGATTTTTGACACATAAATATTCTTTAATGTCTTTTCACTGCTATTTTTGTTTGATTCTGCTAACTCTCGAACTCTTTCGGGACGGAACGTGTTTTCTGTATCAAAATAAACAACTTTAAAGGAATTTTCAAACGCCTGTACTGATAATTGATGACATATCTGAGTTTTCCCTGTCTTATTAGCTCCAAAAACTACATACCCTTTACCTGAAAAGAAACCACCACCAATTGCTTTATTAAAATTCTTTGAACCAGTTGAAATTAAAGTTTTTTCATGATTTATTCTTTTAATTTCACTAATGATTTTTTTCTTATCGATTATATTAGATTCAAATACTTCTCCCATAATAAGTCGGCCTCTTAACATTCTCAGCTAATAATTATTTAGAATCTTTAAATAAACAAAAAAAACTTAATTAGGTAATACTTATTTTTATTGATAAAAGATTAAATCGTAAAATTAATTTTTGATTAAATATTGACTATTATTTATATTAATTTTAACATTTGTTTTTATATAATCAGATATTAATTTTTTCGTCCTCTAAAAATGGCAAAAAAAAAGAAAGAAGTATGTCCGTATTGTGGAAACAGTTTTGCGTATCTCAGCCGACATAAGTGCAAAGTAAAGGAGAGAGTTGAAGGTACGGAAGAAGAAGGAAAATCTGATACTGAACGAAGATTGGAAAGAATAGAGGAAAGGAAAAGAGAAGAAGTTCGTGGTTTAAAAAAGGATGAACGAATAGTTCTCAATATTATCTCACGAGAAAAGGATATTTATTTTGAGGAACTATTAGAGATAACAAAGAAGGAACGAATCGATCTCGATGGAATTCTAAATACTTTATCACTTCAATCAAAAATAGAAGTAAATCGAGAGTTAATGGAGGCCTCGTGGACAAAACACATAACCATAAATGAATCTTATGATGTAGAAATCAAAGATCGGAAAATTGACAGGAATAAAGCCGATTTCATTTTAGATATTTTTTCATACCAACCATGTTTAATCTGTCCTTTTGCGAGTAAATGTAATAGTACTAACCTTGATCAATATAATCCATCACATTGCCCTTGGTTATCAGATTGGATAGACACTACTCTGGAAGGGAAGATATATAACATAAATTTTGAGGATATTGAAGAGCTGTGAAATGTTAATACTTCTTCTTTAAACCAATTAAATATATCTCATTACTTTTTTTATTTGATGATTTAGGTTTTAAGCTTTTCACATCTATAAAATGTTGTTTCATCTTTTTGTAGAAATTCTCGAAATCAGCTCCTTGAAATACTTTTATTAAGAAATTTCCTTTGATTTTGAGGTTTTCAGTAAGCTCAAGGATGTTGAGACATAGTTTAATCTGCCTTGATTGATCACTAAATTTATTACCTGATTTATTAATACTAGCATCAGAAAGAATGAGGTCAAGTTTTTCTCCTTCGAAGTATTTACATACTTCAATAGGAAACTCAGGCGTGGTAAAATCCATTTTAAGGATTTTTATATCTTCAATGGGGGTTAATCTCTTGATATCTACGCCCATAATCTTATAATGAACGCGGTGATAATATTTGTCGAAATATTTAGTTAAATTTAATTCCGCGAATTTTTTAGCTACTTGTAACCACGAACCCGGAGCACTACCTAAATCTAATATATAATACGCTCTTTTAAAAATATTATACCTATTTTGAATGTCCAGTAATTTAAAAGCTGAACGGGCTCTATATCCTTCACGTTTAGCTTGCTTATAAGTGGCATCTTTTTTATGTTCTTCTGCATCTTTTGGCATTGTCGTTATACTAATTCAATTTTTCATTTTGTTTTAGAACTTTTTTTAATTCGTCAATTTTCATGTCTGTTTTAATCGAGATAAAATCGAAGTGAGTCCTTGAGGCTTTATAACCTTTCTCCTCAATTATTTTAATTATGTCTTCAAGTTTGGGGATAGATGAAAGTTTTAATTGCTGAGATATTTTATGAATGTTATAATATGAAATAGGCATATTTATTTCATTAAGTGCGAATTTAAGGATCTTTCGTATTCTATTTTTATTTTTAAAATTGAATTTCTCATTTAAAAGACTTAACTCTTCTAAATATGATTTTTGATGCAACTCACCAACCCATAAAGGTCCAGAATATGATAAATGCTTTTCGCTTAAGCATATAGGGCATTTTTGAGGAACTTTTAAGAGATTCTCAATAATGGATGAACGATTCCCGCAAGAATTACAATGAATAATATATCCATAACTTTTTGGTAAATCTTTTAATATCTTTGACTTCCCTCTGAAACTAATTGCAAAGATTCTTATGAAATGGTTAGAATAGAAAGTTAGAAGCGGTATTATGCCTAAATTGTTTATATTAGCAATTCTTGAGATAAAAGACATTAATATTCGCGCCCCAATTTCCTTACAATAATCTGTGTGAAGCGGTTTAGCCATATATTTTCTAATACAAGCCTTTGGTTTAACTCCAAATAACACTGCTGTATCTGTCGCTGTTATACATAACAATCCTTTATCTTTTTTAATTGCTTTAAAGGCAGAATCAATATAAAAGTTTGGAGTGCCAAAAGGATCGATTGAAATAACATCTGGTAAGGCAAAACTTCGAGAAATTTCAGAAAACAATAGGTTTGCGTCTTTATTTAATACTTCTGCTTGTTTAGGTTCGATTTCATTTAATTCTAAATTGTTTTTAATTAGTTCAACAGCAACGGGATTTATGTCGTTTAAGTATATTTTTTCAACATTTTTTGTATTTTTTAACAATCTTATTGAACCAATACCCGAAGCAGCCATTGAATCTACTACTACTAACGATACTTGGTTAATGATTTTACTATATGCTATAATAGCTAAGATTGAAATATCTCTGTTTATCTCCATTCTTTTGTTATAAAAAACATTCATAGATTTAGAGGGGATAGTATCGTTATCTATCTCGTGCAATAAGAATTTCACAGAACCTTCTTGTTTTGTAATGTACTTGTTTTTTCCAAAATCTTGATTTTCAGTTTTCATATTATCTTATACATGTTAACTAGTTAATTAGGTTGTTGAGAAAAAGAGGTTTACTGGCTTTTCGCTACCTAACAAACCACCAGAAGTTCTCGTATGAATCTCATTGATATTATCTACAGTCAAAGGTTCAATATGTTCCATTTTTTTAACCTCATCCGTGTTTTCGGGGCTACCAATAATTAAAAAAACTCCTTTTAAAGTTTTAATGATAAATGCCAGAGGAAGCCATTCATAATATATGCGTATTTTAGCTTTTGGTGAAGGAAAATATGAATATATTCCACCATAAATTATTATTGCATGTAAATCCCCAACAAAACTTCCACTGTAACGATCTTTGAATTTTCGATTAATTAACGCTTGTTCGTAAGCTTTACATCTATCAGACCACTCTGATGAATCTCCTCCAAGGCACCTTATACCTCCTTCCATATTATTAGGTAATTTCTTTAATTCTTGATAAATATAATGATAAAAAGTCATACTATATGGGGATGTATCCAGAATGAATTCTGCAACTTTACCATTAAGAGCTAAAACTAGGTTAGTGTAAATTCCATAAAGAACATAGAAACTACAAATAATAGTTCCCATTTCATTATATATTCC
>DATKTW010000177.1:0-10601 GCA_035530895.1 Candidatus Nanopelagicaceae bacterium | reverse complement strand
AGATACAATTGCTCCTTCCATAACGATAAGTTCACCAGTAAATAACACTTTTTGGAATTCGCGACCTTATCTTAATATAACTGCGATCGATCCAAACCTTGATACTATTTGGTATAGTGTTAATAATGTTAACATTACTCTGCAGAATAACATACTTCAGCAGTTAAATATCTCAATTTGGAACGCCTTACCAGATGAAGGAGCGTTTGAGGTTCAGATATATGCAAATGATAGTTTTGGTTATTTAAACCATAATTACATACTCACTCTTTATAAAGATGTAGTTGCTCCAATTATAATAATAAATTCGCCATTAAATAATACATATCACAAGCTACCACCGACTATAAATGTTACAGTTATAGATCCCTATTTCCATTCTTTATGGTATCGAGTTGGAACTCAGGATATAGCTTTAATAAATAACACAAACCAGCAATTACTTAGTAGTATTTGGAGTAGCTTACCAGATGAGGGAGACTTTATAATTTATTTTTACGCTAATGATAGTACAGGTAATTTAAATGACTTATTCAGATTAGACCTTAATAAGGATATAAGTAATCCAGTATTAATAATTATTAATCCAAATCTAAATGATTTATTTGGCGATCTTGCTCCTGATTTTAATATTTCTATTAGTGAACTTAATTTAAACCAGACATGGTACATGTTATATAACCAAACATGGAATTCTTTAAATTATTCATTTAATGAGTTAACTGGAAAAATAAATCAAGTAGCTTGGGAAGGATTTTGGAATGGAACAGTAACAATTAGATTCTACGCAAACGATACTCTTAATAATCTAGGATTTATCGAGGTAATCGTTAGGAAAAATATATTTGCTCCTATAATTTCCATTTTCGATCCTGAAGAAAATGACCTATTCGGGATTGAAGCTCCTAATATTACGATTTATAAATCAGGACTCGACCTAAATACTACATGGTACTCTTTGGATTATGGGGTAACTAACTTCACCTTTTCAGGGTTGAATGTTGTTATTGATCAAGATGCGTGGGATAATTATGGTTTTGAGGATGTAGTTATCATATTTTATATCAATAATTCTTTAGGAAAAATAGGATTTGACGAAATCACTTTAAGAAAAGACCCAAATCCACCAGAAGTTACAATTACTTTCATTCCTCCGTTTAGTAATAATTCGTATTGTGCTGCAGAACCAATCTTTAGAGTTACGGTGTATGATCCAAATTTATACTCTATTTGGTATCGAGTTGGGTCAACAGATATAACAATAAATAACGATACCATCATAATTCTTAATGACACAATCTGGAATAGTCTTTCTCAAGGTCTATTTACAATTGAGGTTTTTGCCGTAGATGTATTAGGATATCTTAACGATTCCTTTACTTTAACTTTTTACAAGGATACTCTCGCACCTAAACTTATAATTACTCTACCAGATGATTATTCTTATTTTAATTCACCTCCTCCAATTAATATTATCGTATTTGATCCAAATTTCATCTCTCTTACATACACGGTTATTGGATATCTTCCAGTTAATATTTGGTTAGAGAATAGTACAGAGGAACTACTAAATCAAGATATTTGGGATAGTCTTCCCCAAGGAGAGTTTCTTATTAGTATCACTGCTTATGACAGTTTCGGACATCTTAATAATACTTACATTTTAACATTATACAAGGATACAATAGGACCCGTTTTTGAAACTATTATCCCAAGTAATTTCACATGCTACAATTCACCTCCAATTTTAAAGATTTCTTATCTTGACCCGAACCTTCAGACAATCTATTATAAAATTAGTACAAGTAAAATACCTATACTTAACGATATTGAGCAGCTTTTTGAATCTTCTATCTGGAATAGTTTAAGTGAAGGTCCTTTTATTATTGAATTTTATGCTAATGATACTTTTGGTTATATGAGTAGCTTAGTGAACTTAACTCTTATTAAAGATTTAACTTCACCCCTCATTACGATAAATTCTCCCCAGAACAATACATATTATTCATCACCTCCTATTCTGAACATAAATGCTTTTGATATAAACATCGATGCCGTGTGGTATTCTGTTATGGGAACAAATTTTTTACTTTCGAGTGGGTCTGAACCATTAGATGCTTTTATATGGAATAATTTAGCACAGGGAGAATTCCAAATAAATATTTTTGCAAATGATACCGCTGGCAATTTAAACGACAGTATTATTTTGACACTTTATAAGGATACAGTAGCACCCTTGGTGACCATTAATTTTCCCCTAAATAATACCCATTGGAATTCATACCCAATCTTTAATGTAGGGGCCTATGATCCAAATCTATCTTCAATTAGCTATCAAGTAGTAGGACATTTTCCAAGATTTTTATCAAACAACACAGATCAGCCACTTAGTTTCTATATTTGGTCTAATTTATCAGAGGGGATATTTTTTATTGACATTTTCGCAGAAGACTCTCTTGGAAATTTAAATGATTCAATAAGATTGACATTATATAAAGATACAGTCCAACCAGTAACAGATATAATTTCACCTCATTTTTATGATATTTACGGAGATATCGCTCCTAGTTTTAATATTTCTGTTACAGAAGATTATTTAAACTCCACCTGGTATAATCTGATTGGAGAATCCACAATTGTACAGTTTACTGGTTTTACTGGTATGATTGATCAAACAACGTGGGATTTATTTGGAAATGGAACTGTTACAATAAGGTTTTATGCTAATGATACTGCTGGTAATATAGGATATAAAGATATAACTGTTCGAAAGTATATTTTTGTTCCGATTATATCTATAAATTCACCCGGAAATAATTACTTATTTGGGATTGCGGCTCCAAGTTTTTTTATTAATAAATCAGGACAAAAACTTCAGTCAGTGTGGTACACATTAGATAATGGTATAACAAATATCACATTCACAGGATTAAGCGGAACAATAAATCAAAATGTGTGGGATAATTTTGGGTTCAATATAATTACCTTAAGGTTTTATATCAATGACTCATTTGGAAAAATCGGATTTGATGAAGTTTCCATAAGAAAAGATCCAGATATACCTATAATTATTGTCAATTCCCCAAGTAACATCACTGCTCTTGCATCATCACCATTTATCAATCTTACAATTATAGAGCCTAATTTGGATAAAGTTTGGTATCGTATTAATAATAACTTAATAGATATAACGGGCAACGTAACACAATTTATTGATTTCTTTATATGGGATTCTCTACCCCAAGGAGAGTTTAAAATAGAACTTTTTGCTAATGATACTATGGGGAATATTAATTATTTTAATAAATTATATCTTTCAAAGGACACAATTGGCCCAAATATTACTATTATTCAGCCTACTGAGAACCAGAAAGTCGATCGAAATGCACCCTATTTTGAAGTTTTAATTTTTGACGAAAATGGCGTAAATTCTAGTTGGTATACGATTGATTGGGGTGAAACTACAAGACCATTTACAGGTTTGGTAGGAAGAATTGATCAGAATTTATGGGAACAGATTTGGGATAATTTGGCTCAAGGAGCTATAATAACTATTAGATTTTGTGCTAAGGATACTCTCGGAAATGCAGACTATACTGAATTAACTTTAATTGTAGAAAAACCTGTTAAGCTACCTAAATTTCTTTCAGATCCGCTTGGTCTAATATTACCCGCTTTAGGTTTAGTTGCAACGATTCCGCTTACGATTAAAATAACAACAAGTAGATCTTTTAAATCTTTAAACAATAAAGATAAAGGTAAATTGAAAAAACTTCTTATTGCAGCCGTTTTCGTGTTGTCATTAACTTTAATTTTTTATTTTGTTTGAAAAATTGGAATTAGATTAGATAGAAATTGTTATTTAACATGAAAATTTATTTTTAAATTTTAAAAATGCTGAGATTTTTTATTATCTCTGAATTTGGTGATTAATTTTCTTCAAAATACCGTTTTCTAATAAGAGAATTGTGTTTTTCCTAAATATTTTCCAGATATTTTACAAAAAATAAAAAAAAAAATGGCAAAACTACTTGCCATTATAACAGTTATTCTAACTGTTATACTAAAAACTGGCGATTTTTTACAAATCGGGAGTTCGAGAATTCGAGAAATGACTTTTATGTGTCATTATTAACCAGAACTGTTGATCCTCTTCAGTACAACCTTGATATTTTATATCAAATTCGAAATTTACATATTTTCCAGGAATGCAATCACCTTCCCATGCGACAGGTATTGCCCCATCAGGCCATTGATTGCTTGCTAAGTGAATGGGGCTTGCCCCATCAGGTAATTTAACGGTTCCATACCAATAATCGTAATAGCATTCTTCTGAGTGATAAGGTTGAACTTCCCAAACAATTTCAAGATCAGGTAAATCTTCAAACTTCCAAGGCCACATATTAATATCGCCTTGAGTTATATCAACAGTACCACCTATAGGTTCATATCCGCCTTTTATTTTAGCGATAAGAACATTACCCCATGAGTCAAGAACATCTTGGGTTATGCACAATGGGAGTGGATTACACCATTCCCATGTGATATCAATTGTACCTACTTCGGTACTCTTTTGGATTAACAGATCATCTTTTTTGGCTAATGACACGTCATCAAAACTCGAAATTTTGGAAATATTCTCCCTATTATTATGCACTAAATAAGCTATTCCGGCATTATTATCAGTATCTATATCTGTCTCAGCGACAACTGCGGATGCAATAAAGATCGATGCAACAGTTATGAGTAGAATCCCTATAACAAACTTAGAATAACTGCCATTGGTCTCCTTAAGGAGACATGGTTTAGTGTTAGGAAACATCACCAAGTGTTTAAAGGGCAAATTAATTATTTAAAGTTTATGGTTGGAAAAAGGGTAAACTTAGAATTTAGATACAAAAAAGTGTGAAGTTTAATTTTAGTTATAAGTATTACGTAAAAAATAAAATCTTTTACTCACAAAGAAAGGGTTTTACTCACAAAAAAAGTTATTCGAAGAATTAGGTTAAAAATTATATTAAATTATTTTTTCTTTTTTGAATGGTCTAAAATTAATTTTAATTCGTAAAAATCCAATTTTTTTCCAGATTTTTGTTTTTCTAACGCAATTTCTAATTTCTTATTCCTAAATTTCTTCTTTAATCTCTTTTTTTTAATGATGTTTTTAGTATTTAGCCTTCGTTTTTCTTTAGCTTTTGCTTTACTTTTAAAAGAACTTAACTGTTCTTCTATTAATTTATTTTTATTCTGGTTTTTCAGTTCAGAATAAAGCTGGAGATACCTATCCGTTGCTTGTTTAGCTCCGAGTAATTCATTTTCTATTTGTTTTTTAATATTTTCAAAAACTTTAGCCTTACGATATAAACCAAGCATTTTTCTATGGATTTTTACTTTCTTCTTGGACCATTTCTTTAAATTTCTGGGAATTTCTTCTAAATTGACTTCAAGAATTTCAATTGTTCTAACGGTTTTAAGATATTTATTCTGTTGTTTTTCTCTAAATAATTCCTGTTCGAGTTTCCTTAAGTGCCTAAGATTTATTTGCTTATCTCTGTCTAAATTTTTGATATCTTCTAGGATATTGTTTTCCTCGTCTATATCTAAAGTTAGTTCTTCAATTTGATTGCTTAAGTTATTGATTTTATCTTCAATCTCTTCAATAGATTGTTTAATATATCTTATTGAGGTGGAAATTTCATCCTGTACTTTTGGTTCTATAAGGTTTCTCTTCTCTCTATTTGCATAATCTAAACGCCGTTTAAATTCAATTTCCTTTTGTTTTAATCTTTTGATCTTCTGATTATAGTAGCGGTGTTTTTTATTAAAAAACTCTTTAGCAGTGAAAAGTGCTTTATAGATTTCTGAATCGATAGTTTGGAAACTTTTAATATAATTCTCGAGCTCTTTATTAGCCAGATTCCTTTTAAGAGTAAAATTAATAATATTTTTTTGCCATTTATTAAAATACTGACTGAAATTATCGAAATTGTAATCGTTCATTCAAATTATTATTTTTAAATTAATTTTATAATTATACTTGAACATAGATACAATGTTCTCCTAATCATTAAAGTTTAACTTAACCAAATGATAAAAGAAAAGATGTGAATCAAGTACATTAAAAATTAGAGAAAAATTCTGGGACATAGTTACTTTCTAAGCAGATTGGATTTTCAACTAAAAAGGTGAGACTATAATTAGTAGTGCAGCATAAACCATCTACTTTAGTTCCAATTCTATGATTTATTAATATTTATATAATTGAAAACTGACAAGTTCGGGAAAACTTAAATTTTACTCCGATTGTTATCAGCTAGTTTATCTTTTGTTATAACAAAACATATTTTCTTTATTCCAAATTTCTCGGAAGAATTTGAATAAATTTAAAATGAACTATTGAATAAGTATAATATAGGTATTGAATTCAATATTAAGTGATTGATATGCACTCAATTATGCAAATAGCTAATGGTATCGGAATATTAAATGCAGAAAGGATGAAAAAAAAGGGGATAGATTCCGTAGAAAAACTCGCATCCTCCACTGTAGAAGATTTAATTAAAATAGATGGTATTGGAGTTAATAACGCGAAAATGTTTGTTGAAATCGCAAAGAAGCACCTAAAGAGTATTGGGACAAGAGAAAGAATACAAAACATTATTAAGAAAAATAAACCTCCCGCAATATCAAGTAATGAAACGAAAGCTTGTGATCTAATGATATTTGGAACGAACCGGCACAAGGTTTCTTTAGAAACCATAAAGAAACTCGCTTCATCCAATGAAGAAGATCTTTCCAGACTAAAGGGTATTGAAATATCGAATGCAAAAAGGTACATAGATATTGCCAATAACTATCTTGAGAGTATGAGGAAAGAGGAAAGAAGTGAAGATATTGTAGAAATAGTAACCCTTAAACAGAAAGAAGAAATTAAACTTCCAAACGAATTAGCTATAACGCCAAAACTAAATAAAGTTTCTATTCCAGGAAAATTAAAAGTTAAGGAATATCCTCAAAAACTAGCAGTTAAAACACAACATCCAGAAAGGGAAAAACGCTATCAAAAAAAGCAGGATATTGATGCTAAATCAACCATGAGACCCAGTTATGGAATTGATTTAAAAACAGGTAAAAAAAAAATAACATCAAGCAGTCCATCAATACTGAAAACCTTTTTCCCTTTAGAAACAATGCAAAATATTCGCTTTCTACACTATAAAATAAAAAGTTTAGAAGAGGAATTGTGGAAAAATAAAGGTTTTTCCTCTTCTGAGCTTAATTACATTTTAGATTATATAAAAATCCTAAATATTAATTATAAAACTCAAAGTCAAATCAAGATCCTTAAAGAATTAGAAATTTCTACTACATTCTATGATCCTATAGATAAAAAGGAAATAGTAATATGGGATTTAATATTCGAGTGTTCACGAGTGTTATGGATTTTGGCACAAGCGTATTCCTTTCTTTCCAAGCAATACGAAGCGGAAAATTTAATGGAAAATGCAATAGTAGCGATGGTAGAATGTAGTAAAATGTATAAGACCGCAGCATATTTCAGTGCTGCATGTACAAGACAGGAAGATAAGGGTTTTACTTTATCTGTAGAGAATCTTGAATTAAACTCTGAGGAATCTCGTATACTTGCTCAATCTCTTGCTACTACTAGTGAAGAAAATAAAAGAAATTATTCAATGGCTGCAAATTTATCCGCAGGATTAAGTGCGTTAACTAAACGATTAGCATTTGTTAAAAGAAACAATAAAATCACGGAAAATCAATTTAAAGCTCAATATCAGTACGACATAGGCAGAGCGTGCCATTTGAAAGCTAAATCTTTATTAAAATTTTCACATGAAGAAAAAAATGAAGAAAAAATTGAAAGATTACAGAAAAAGGCAACTTATTATTATCATAAAGCAGAAGATTTATGGGAAAACATGTTAACTGAAACTGAATTACTAAATCCTGTTGAGAAAGATTGTGTAAAAAACAATTTATCAATAGTAAATGAATATATTATTGAAAACGATGCGGAGCTTATAGACGACTTCGAAGCGTTGGAGATTCAAGATCCGGAACCACTTATAATCGTTCCTGAAAATTTAGCACCATTTATTCCAAGAACAACTGATTATTTAACCAAATACAAACAAGCAGATATTAATTTTGACGCTTATTTGCGTTATAAGAATCTAATGTCTGATGTTTTGGTGAATTTTGATAAAATAGAAGAGTTAAAAAACAGTAAAGCAGGTGTCGGTCGAACTATAAAACAATTAAAGCTTCTCTATGAGAATAACGATATCGATATTAACAGTTTTACTGAGCTCTTCGAAAAGTATTCAATAAAACTTGAAACCATTGAACATGCGATTCAAAACATTCAGGCTCCTGAGAATAAAAAAGAACAGAATAAACTAAAATCACCTTTAATTGAAAGTACCGTAAGATGACTCATATATCGAAATATATTAATTACCTTAAGAAAAGTATAATTTATATCGCGTTAGGAATTATACTAATTCTCTATATTTTTAATCAATTAGTAGGAATATTCCTGGCAAGTTTAGTTTTCGTAGTATATTTAGTTTCTTTTTTAATTTCACTTTCTTCTAAGAGAAGACTTCTAAGAGTAATTCGAGAATATCCAACTATAAGCGACAAAGAAATTTCTAATAAATTGGAGCGTCCATTAGACGATGTTAGGAATATTCTATTATCGTTATCTAAAAATCAGAAAAAGAAAAAATGGTTAATAGTATTTCTGAATAATCGGTATATATTCCTCAACGAACGCGTAGTTGAGAATTTTAAACAACTCTATCATAAGGGTTACAATGAAAAAAAAATTCTAGAACATCTACAGCATAACACAAAAATCAAATCCAGAGCTGAAGTAAAAGCCATTGAACTTACACTTACCAATCAAAATAGACTTAATATTGAGTAATTGCGATTAATTTAAATCTTTGAATTTTTCTAATAATTCTCTTTGTTCTTCTGATATCTTTTTCGGAATTTCAACTGTAACTACTATGTATTGGTCCCCTTTACCCTTTCCTCTGAGATATGTAGCGCCTCTATTTTTAATTCTAAATTCCGTGCCATGCTGAGTTCCAGGGGGGACCTTCAACTCTTTCTCAGTTACTTTTTCAGTCTTATAGTCTAAGGTAGGAACGGATATTTCTCCGCCCAAAATCGCTGTAACAATATCCAAACTAATTGGAGTAAAAAGATCGTTTCCACGACGAATAAATTTATCATTTTCTTCAATTCTAATTCCTAAATACAGATCTCCGGGAATTGCTCTACTTGAAGGTATATGTCCTGCTCCTTGAACTTTAAGGTGTACTCCGTTTTCTACGCCTGGTGGTGTATTTATATGGATTGTTTTTGTCTCAGCCACGACTTTTCTTCCATCGCACACAGAGCATTTTTTTTTAATGATTTTACCGGTACCATTACAAGTATAGCATTCAGATTCTCGGATTATTGTTCCAAAGCCAGATTGGGTCATTTTTCTCATTCTACCTGACCCTTCACATTGCGGACATGTTTTTATGCTTGAAGGATCTTCTGCACCAGTTCCTTCACATTTATCACATGGAGCATATCTCTGAATTACCACATCTTTTTTTGCACCAAACATAGCCTCTTCAAATGTTATTTCCACATAATCTTCAATATCCTGACCTACTTCTCGGCGGGGAGTTGAGTTCGATCTGCCTCTGGAACCAAAAATACTCCCGAATCCAAAATCATCACCTCCAAAGATGGATCCACCTCCAAAGATTGACTTGAGTAATTCGTCAATACCTGGAATTCCACCCCTGAAATAACTACTCATATCGACATCTACTCCACTAAAACCGTATCGATCGTAATTACTTCTTTTATTAGAATCGCTTAGAACTTCGTAAGCCTCTTGAAGCTCAATAAACTTTTCTTTAGCTTTCGGATCAGTTTTATTTAGGTCTGGATGAAGTTGTCTTGCTAAACGCCTATAAGCAAGTTTAATGTCATTTTCACTCGCAGTTTTTTCTACACCTAATACTTCGTAGTAGTCCTTTTTATTTTTATTCGTACTCATGATCTTTATGTCTCGCTATAATCTCCATTGAGCTTAATTACTATTAATTAAAATTAATTATGAAATTTATCTTTTTAGGTATTAGGTTATCTAAAAAGAATTATTTAAACTTTTAAGATATAAATTTGTTAAAAACAAAAAATTAAGAAAAAGAAATTTAATCGAGATTATTTATATCTCGTCCAAAAATTGTTTAGTCAGATTCTTCCCAATCGACATCTACGACCTTCTTTTTATCTTTGTCTTTTTTATCTTTATCTTTTTTATAAGACGCTCCACCGGCACCAGCACCACCCATATCACCATGGGGAACTCCACCCATTCCACCAGGGGGCATACCTCCCATCCCACTCGCAGCTTGTTGAGCTTGTTGAGCCGCTTGTTGATACACCTGGTCTTGGGATTGTTGCGAGTAAATTCTTTGAGAGAAACTATGCATAGATTTTTGTAAATTTTCGACTCCTAATTTAATTCTCTGAAGGTCGTCTGTTTTAATGTCTTCTTCTAA
>DATKTW010000176.1:0-15503 GCA_035530895.1 Candidatus Nanopelagicaceae bacterium | reverse complement strand
TGTTTATTGAGAAAATAAGAAATAAAAGCTAGGGTCCTAATCTATTAATGTAGTTCTTAACATGTTCAATCGCCTTTATGGCACTCTCATTTTTTCCAAATCTTCGTATTTCGCTTATATTTTCTTCAATTTTACGCTTAATTGTTCTGATTAAGGTTTTGTCTTTTTTTTCTGTAGCGATATTTAATTTAGTGGCGAGTACAATAGTTTCCAATGTAAGATTTTCCGCTCTATTAAACAATTTGAAAGATTCTTTAAATTTTTCGTAGGAAATAACAGATAAATTTATTTCCATTAACTCCGATTTACCAAAATTATCTTGTTTTAGGATTAGATTCTTATTCGTTACTACGCACGCAATAATAGCCCAGGCTTGCTTTAAATAAGGAAGTTGAATAGAATCAGATTGTGTAAATCTTTTAAAAATCTCCTTATACTCGTTTTTCATATCAAATGGAAAATAATTATAATATTGTTCCGATGATGTCTCGATACTATTAGAAATATCAATACCTTTTAAAGATGTTATCGCATAAAGAAAGATATCATCGACAAAATTTAAAATAATTAATTTGATACTATCGAGATTTTTATATGTAGTAGTATCTGGGAAAGGCCAAATTTTTATTGTATTATTTTCCAACAATCTTATACCCATAGCGGCAGTGTTCGGAACAATTTTATTATCCTTTAAAGAATAAGTCGTAGCTAAAACTTCATATAAATAATTCATTTTCAGACCTATAGATGTAAGGTCTACTTGAAAATTAGATGACATTACATAAGTAAGAATATATCCAAGCTCTTTAATATTTTATAAAAATATAATCATATTTATACTTCGAACAAGAAGCATTAAAAATTAATAAAAATAAAAAGAATTGTTGAACTTTAATTATAAGCAAAACAACTAGAACTTGATATTCATTGAATAAGGTATTAGGAATCGACCCTGGCTCATTAACCTGGGATTTTTTCGCTTTAAAAGGTAAGCAAGTTATCTTAGATATTTCAATTTCTACAAAGGAAGTGATAGAAGAACCTTCTAAAGCGATTTCGATCATAAAATCAACAAAAAATCTTGATTTAATCGTCGCACCAAGCGGTTTTGGATTACCACTAAAAAATGTTAAGGATATTACCAAAAAAGATATTTTTTTAACACTTTTAAAATTTGACAAGAAGGAGAGGGAACAATTAGTTGGACTAGGGGAAGTTCTTCGCTTGATTAAAGCAGAAAATCTTCCTGGGATCATTATTCCTGGAGTTAAACATCTACCAACAATCCCTCGATATCGTAAAATAAATAAAATCGATATGGGAACGGCAGATAAACTTTGTACTGTCGTTACGGGAATTAGAGATCAAATGGAACGTTTAACAATACAACCTACAAAAACTAATTTCATTATGGTTGAACTTGGATTTAGTTTCACAGCAGTTTTAGCAATAGAAAACGGGCAAGTGATTGATGGTATTGGGGGTTCTAACATTATGGGTTTTAGAGCTTGTGGAAGCCTAGATGGAGAATTAGCCTATTTAATTAAAAACATTAAGAAAAACACAATATACGGAGGAGGATTGTCCTCAATATCAGGGCATAAAGATTTAAACTTAAACCAATTTACTAGATTAGTTAAAAGTGACCATCAAACAAGGTTGGCTTTTCACGCTTACATTTCGGATTTAATCAAGGCAATTTATGCTATATCATCCTCTTTTTCGAACAAGGATCAGATAACTGAGATACTATTAGCTGGAAGAGGTGCAGATAATCATATTATTAAAGACGAAATTATTAACCGGTTAGAAGGTTTCTTTACCGTTAAATTGATGCGAACCTATGGTAACATTTCTAAACACGCAGCTCAAGGTGCCGCTTTTATTGCTAATGGTCTCCTTGGGGGAGAATTTAGTTCTTTAATAAATAATTTGAAAATTAAAGAAGCTAAGGGTTCAATTTTAGATGATATCTATATTCCTTTTGATAAAAACAAATTATTGAGTGATTTAAATTAAAAACATTTTAATTATTACTGGTCAAAGCAGTTATCCAATTATTGAAAAAGTTATTTCTCCTATTAAAAACCACAAGATTAAAGTTTATAAAGCTCCAATAACAATTTCTGCCTTTATTTCAGAAACCTTAGTTATGGATATAATTAAAGAAATAAATATTCAAGAGTTTGATTTAATTTTACTCCCTGGATTTATACAGTGGGACACCACAAAATTAGAGGAACTAAATTCAATCGCAATAAGAAAAGGTCCTGAATTTGCTTCAGATCTCCCTATGGTTTTAAAACACATAGACACTCTTAAACTCTCTAATTCTACTCCCGCAAATAAAATATTGGAACTCTCAAGCGAACAAGAATACGAAGAGATTCTAAAAGAGCAGTTAGAAGTTGCTAGGGATAACATAGATTCCAACACATTCTTTTTAAATGAAGACACCTCAAATCTAATGATCGGACCTAATCTTCCGCCTCCGATTATTGCCGAAATAGTAAATTGTCCAGAAAAGAATAATCACGCAATACTTAGAAAAGTAAAACATTACATAGAATCTGGTGCTGATATTATTGATATTGGATGCGTAACAAACAAATCTTATCCAGATAGGATAAAAGAAATAGTTCATCTTATCCGTAATAATTTTAATGTCTTAATTAGCATTGATTCAATGGATAATAGCGAAATTCTAACTGCGGTTGATGAAGGTGTTGATTTAATTTTAAGTTTAGACCGTGGTAATTACAAAGATTTTTTAAATCTCCCTCGAGACATCCCTATTGTAATATTACCCACAGACATTAAAGCAGCTTATTTTCCTAAAGAACCTGAAATACGTGTTAAGAATTTACTTAAACTAACTCAAGAATTAAAACAAAACGGTTTCAAAAAGTTAATTGCTGATCCCCTATTAGAAACTCCTATTACTCCAGGGATTTGTAACTCTCTAGAAGCCTATTTTCTCTATAAAAAACAAGTTGCAAAAGAAATAAACAAAAATCTGGAAATACCTCTCTTTTTTGGCATATCTAATGTAGTAGAGCTCATGGATATTGATTCAGTGGGAATAAATGGATTATTAGCAAGTATTGCAGTTGAATTAGATATGGGAATTTTATTTACAGTCGAACACAGCACTAAACTAATAGAAGGAGTAAGAGAACTAAAAGAGAGTGTAAAACTTAATTATGTATCAAAATATAAAAAAACGCCTCCTATAAATCACGGAATTAATGTTTTTAGAGCCAAAGGTAAGACTAGTCAAGCTCTTCCAGAAATTGACACTTCTGACATAATAACTGTAAAAGAATACGCTCTTGGCTACATAACCGATAAAAATGGTTATTTTAAGTTTTATGTGAACCATTACACTAAAGAAATCTATGTATTATTTTTTTCGAATGAAGATTTTCTTCTTAAAACTTTAGTAGGAACTAACGCTGAAGCACTTAGTAAAAAAGTTCTTGAATTAAATTTAACTACAAACCTGCAACATATAAGCTATATTGGAAGAGAGTTAGCTAAAGCAGAAGTTTGCTTAAACATTGGTAAACCTTTTATACAGGATGAATAATAAAAGATAAAAAAAAAAAGAATGTCCTTTTACACGATCTCAAAGCAGGTCTTTAAATCCATCCCAGGTACTAACAAAGGAACTAATTTTGCAGTAGATTTTCCTAAATTAGCCATGTGTGTTTTCATCGCTTCTCCATCTTCATATTTTTCGTAGAAAATGATTTTGTTTTTGAATTCACTCCCTTTCACGGTGTGAGGAATATATTCTAAAGTTCCTGGTTCAGATGCTTTTATTTGTGGGACAATTTCTTTCAAAACTTCAATTACTTCTTGCATTTTGCCTTCTTTAACTTCAATTGTTGCTATGATTGTAATCATTTTTATTTTACCCTTTTAAATCCAATTTTGAATAAAGTAATTATCCTACCTACTTAAATTGTAAACAAAAAAAAGGGGATTTACCATTCATTTTATCGTTTATAGTTTTAAATCATATCTTTCAAAAAAATATAAGAGCAGATATTCATATTAAACAAGTCAAAACACTTTTAAAGTGTAAAATTCATATAAGTTAATGTATCGCTAAAATTTTTCGTTATAAAAGGAAATAATCATGCTACCCAAAAAAATGAAGGATTTTCTTAACGAACGCCTTCCAGAAGCCACGCTTCGAGCTAGAACTAAAAAAGAAAATGGAAAATGTTATCTGGAATTTAGTAACTTTGACCAACACCTCTTATCAAGATTAGGAATTGTAAGTGATAAACTTGGTCCTCAACTAGTTGCTTGTATCTGGGATGAAAATTCCGAACTTGAAATTGGTGGGTACTTAGTTGTTGATAATCTCTCTATGGGAAGACCTTCTATGGGTGGAATTAGAATGCTTCCAAGCCTAACTCCTGCGGACATCCAAAATCTTGCTCGTGGCATGACGCTCAAAAATGCTGCTGCTAACTTACCATATGGTGGTGGAAAGTCAGGAATAGTAGCTAAAACGAATATCTCATCGGAAATGCATGATAAAATTATAATTGGCTTCGCTCGATTAATAAGAAGATATAAAGATATTTATGTGCCCGGTCCGGATGTTGGTACTAAAGATGCTGACATGAAATTAATTGCTATTGAAAACGGTTTAGATAGTGCAGTATCTAAACCTGCTGATATGGGAGGTAATCGAATCGATGAATTAGGAGCTGCTGCAGGTGGAGTTGTGATCGCGTTACAAACTTTATTAAAAATTCTTCCCAGAATGAGAGTTTTACCCCAATTTGCAAATTTGGAAATACCAGAAAATGAAAAAATCACTCTCATTATTCAGGGTTTTGGAGCTGTTGGGGCACACGTTTCACGAATATTACATGAACGAATTCCTGATGCTAAAGTCATTGGTATAAGTGATCTAGAAGGTTATCTCTATAACGGTGTAGGACTTCCGATTAAAGATCTATTTTCTTTATGGGAACATTCAGGATTAGTTACTTATAAATATTTCAACGAGAAGATTATTTCAGAAGGGTATAAACATCCAACTAAATTTTCTACCGATGCAAATAATTTACTTCTTGAAAATGCATTTTGTTTGGTGCCTGCCGCGCCAATTTTTAATTATTTAGGTGTACGCGCTACTGACAATGCTTCTATGTTAGTTGAACGCATGGGAAAGTGGTCTATAATTATTGAGGGTGCGAATACATATTCTCCAGATCCAAATCGAAAAGCTGCTCGAACTCGTATGGAACAAATAGTATACGGTGAAAAAGGCGTAATGATCGCAAATGATTATTTAGTAAACTCCGGAGGAGTAATTTTCGCAGCTCAGGAACATATCATCAAAACTCCGGATAACCTTCAAATCCCGGAAAATTCGTTAGGTGACCGTAAAGCAGTAGAGACCTGGTTAAGAGAGCACGAAAAAGATTTTGATGCGTTATCTAAAGAACGTCTTGCAGCGGGAGAAGATTATAGAGAAAATGTAATTCATCATAATATGATTGAGTTGATTGATTTATTAGCAGCAAATCAAGACATGTTGCCTTGTACTGCAGCGGAACGAGTTAGTCTTCAAAGACTCTCTGAAAAAGAAAAACAACGTACTGCGAAAGATATCATGGTGTCGATTCCAACTATTGATATCAATAGTAGCATACAAGATGCGGCGAAACTCATGATTGATAAAGCGAGTGGCATTATAGCAGTACTTTCTAAAGGAAAATTAAGTGGAGTTGTCACCGATTGGGATGTAACTCAAGCAACAGCTGAAGGTGTGAGTAACGTAACTTTAGAATTAGTAATGACTAAGGATGTTATAGAAGTCGCTCCTGATTATTCTTTACTCGACATTGTGCGTGAATTAGAGCAATATCAAATTTCTGCCATGCCAGTTGTTAAAGATGGAGTGGTTCTAGGAAAAGTTAGCTCAGACTTAATTGCACAGAGATATATGTCAAGTCTTTTACAAGATCGTAGACTTTAATGATACTCAAGAATACGATATAAAGTGTCTCTTTGTGCCGGATGTTTTCCAGCTGATCGAATAATATCTATTATTTTCTCAGGAGTTAAATATTCTCCAAAATCAGCACCTGCACTTTTAGAGATATTCTCTTCCATCAGCGTCCCCGAAAAATCATTAACACCAAAATTAAGAGACACTTGAGCAAATTTAGGACCCAATTTTACCCATGAGCATTGGATATTGTCTATATAATTATTGAAAAATAATCTTGCTACAGCAAATAATTTCAAGTCAGCCATCCCATAACTTGCTTTTAAAGGGTATTCTGTTAGTTTAGATAAAACAGGGTTGATGCTAACAAAAGGTAGAGGAACAAATTCGGTAAAACCAGAGGTTTCCGCCTGAATATTCCTTAAAACTTGAAGATGTTCTATTCTATGTTGTAAATCTTCTATATGTCCATACATCATAGTTGAAGTGGTAGGAATGCCTGAATTATGAGCGATTTTTATAATATCAATCCATTGAGAAGTTGATATTTTATTAGGACAAATAACTTTCCTAATATCATCTACTAATATTTCAGCAGCAGTTCCCGGCATTGAGTCTAACCCAGCTCTTTTTAATTCTTTTAAGACATTTTCAATAGAAGAACCATATAATTTTGCCATGTGGAATACTTCTTGTGGAGAAAAAGCATGAGTATGCATATTAGAATCAATTTCTTTAACAACCTTTAGAATATCTAGATAGAAATCAAAATCTAGATCAGGGTTTATTCCTCCTTGAATGCAAACTTCTGTACAACCTACTCTTTTAGCATCAATTACATCTTCTCTGATTTCTTCATGGTTTTTTAAAAAACTCTCCTCACTTTTATTTGAAACGCTAAAAGAACAAAATTTACATCCTTGATAGCAAACATTTGTGAAATTAATGTTTCGATTTATAACAAAAGTCACAAGATTATTTTTCTTTTCAAAACAAATCTGATCAGCTACCTGCTGTAGAGCAAAGAAATCTTTTCCAGTAACTTTTAGGAGTCTCAGAGCTTCTTCTTGGTTGATCTCCTCTGAATCCTCAGCTTTTTTGAGAATCTTATTTATTCCTTTCATTCAGATTAATATTATCTATCGTTTTTTTAATATTTTCTGGGCAAAAACCTTTTTTAGTAATATATTTCTCATAGATAGGAAGTCTCTCTACGAGTTGGTATCCCATCCTATTACAAATCATCTCTAAGTATTCAATTTTAGGCCAAGCATGTTTCGGGTTAATATAATCCAATGTATAAGGAGAAACACCTCCAAAATCATCAATTCCTAGCTCAATGGCTTCTTTTTCGTGATTTTGAATTAGATTTGGTGGTACTTGAATAGATATCTCATTACCTAAAATAAGCTTTGCAAATCCTGCTGTTTTTAAAGTTTCTTCAATTGTTAAGGGGTTATCCGGATGGTATTCTATCCCTTCTTTATCAGTGAAATTTTGTATTATGACTTCTTGAATATGACCATATTTAGAGTGAATATCCTTAATTAAAAGAAGGTCTTGTATTCTATCTTCAAAATTTTCTCCTATTCCTAGCAATAAACCCGTCGTAAAAGGGATTTTTAATCTACCCGCGTTTTTAATGTGTTTAATTCTGTTTTCTGGAATCTTGCCGGGTGAATTATAGTGAACTCCTCCTTCTTTGAGGAGGAGCTTGTTTGTACTTTCTATCATTAACCCCATACTTGCATTACATTCCTTCAAACTTTTTAATTGTTCGTAAGTTAGTAACCCTACATTAGTATGAGGCAAAATACTTGCATCTAACAATCTGAAACATAAATTCCTTACAAATTGGGTAAAATCTTTAAAATTTCTTCCTTCCAACTCACTACGAACTTCATTATAGCTATCGGGAAATTCGCCTGACATTAATAGAGCTTCTCTACAATTATATTGAGTGGCGGTTTGAATTAATTCATTAATTTTTTCCTCTCTAATTAATGCGACATTTTCTTCGTCAGAGCCCTTAGGAATTTTATGATTGTAAAAACAATACTTACATCGGTTCTGACAATAATTTGACAAGGATAGGGTAAAATTTTTAGAATAAGTAATTACATTCTGCTTTTCTCTTGGTAATTCTGCCCTTACTTCACTTATTTCTTCTTTTAACCTCTTAAGTGATAAATATTTTAATCTTTCTAGATTCTTTGGTACATTCATCGCTTCATTTTTCTATATTTAAGAATTACATAATTATTTCTGCTGGTAACATTTATTAAACTATATCTTGGGCTCTCTATCATTTTTGCAAACCCTTCTCCTTCCACTAAGCTTACTGCATCTTTACCACCTACCATCCAAGGCGCAATAAATATCCTGATCTCGTCTACTATATTTTCCCTAATAAAACTCCAGTTTAAGTTTCCTCCACCCTCTAGGAGAATTCTTCTTATTCCCTTCTGATATAAGATGGGCATTAGTTTAATTATATCAACTCTACTCCCTGTCCCTGACTTTATAATCTCAATGTTGTTAGATTCGAATTCTCTAATCCTCTCCACAGACGCATTTTCAGTAGTTGCTATTATGGTCGGATAAATTTCAGGTTTGTATCTAACAACATTTGATTCGATAGGTATCGAAAGAGTGCTATCTAACACAATTCTATAATAACTTTTATGATCGTAGAACTTGATGTGCAATTTTGGGTTATCTGAGATAATCGTACATTTACCAATCATGATAGCATCAACTTCTGTCCTGAGCTTGTGAACAGCCATCCAATCTTCTTCATCTGAAATTTCTGGATCTCCAGTTTTAGAAGCAATTTTTCCATCGATTGTCATAGCAGCACTTAAAATTATGTAAGGTCGTTTACTTCCTTTCAAATGCCACCACACCTTTAATGTAAGTCTTCTTTATATTCTCTGATTTAGTTCTTTGAACGATGATGTTGTAAATACTCTCAGAATCAATTTTATATGTATAAAAATTTGGATGAGAAAGGTCAACTAAAAAGAAATCAGCATATTTTCCTACTGAAATTGAACCATATTCTTTTTCTAATCCCAAATTTCTAGCAGCAGTAATGGTAACCATTTCTAGTAGATCCTTTGACGTTAAATTCTTACAATCCTTATGCACGGCTAATACTCGGGAAATTCTATATAAATATCGCATTTCTTCGAATAAGTCAGTATTGTTAGCCATTACATTATCAGTACCGAGACTAATTGGGATTCCAAGATCATAAATCTCATTTATTGGCGGAAATCCACTTCCAAAATAACCGTTACATCTAGGACATAAGACTAAAGAAATGTTATTTTTTTTTAATCTTTCCAAATCATCTTTTTTGTAGTGAGTTCCATGTATAACGACATCAATCAGCTGATCATTTATAATTTGATTGAAGAGTAACTCGTCTCTCGAGAGTTCACTATCATGAGTCGCAATAATCTTGTCTAAATATTCTCTCTTCAAACCTCTGATAATTTTTTTGTGTTCAGAAGATAATTGATCGTAGCTAGCGAATCCCAAACCATCAGCACATTTAAAAACGGAATCGACCTCTGTTGTATCATTAAACCTTCCCAAGATGCGATAGTTAATTGGAGACTTTTGCAATGCTTCTTTTAAAAGGGCAATACCAATTAATCCATTTTCTCTAAAGTCGAAGAACATAGTTATACCACTTGCAAGCATTTCTATCGCAGCCTCTCTTATTCCATGCATTTTTATTTCTTTTGAGATTTTACTTAGTAATACATGCTTGATTCCATTTGGAGGAGCAACCGTTTCTATTAAATCTTTATTAAAGCCCTGTTCTTTCGCAAAACTATCACAAATATGAACATGGGAATTAATAAAACCAGGGATCAATAGGCAGATCTGTTTTTTTTTGGAGAAAGTAATATCTTCTTTAATAGTATCATAGAAGATGTCTGTGATCTTTCCATTATCATCTAATTCTATTGAAATATTCTTTTTTAATTCTAATCTATCTCCAATCAAACCAAAGTTACTGCGAATGGTGGTGTTAGACATAGGACACTCAAAATTTTTTGTTCTTTCGATTAAAAAGAATTACCTTTAACGACAATCAGGACTACAACTAACTCTTTAGAAGTTCTAACGCCTCTGATCTAGTAATAGGATTTGTTTTAAAAATACCTTTTATTGCCGATGTTATCATTATTGGGTTAGATTGCTTTACGCCTCTCATTATTTCACATAAGTGAGTTCCTTTTACAATAACCATTACACCTCTCGGTTTTAAAACACACTCCATTAAGTAATTAGCAATGTCATCTGTCATTTTTTCCTGAACATTTAACCTATGGGTAAAATAATTTACAACCCTTACGAATTTTGAAATTCCTAGAAGATATTCTCCGGGCATATATACGATATCAATTGTACCATAAAATGGCAATATGTGGTGTTCACACATGCTGTAAAATTTAATATCCTTTGATATTATTATTTCACTATATTGTGCTTTAAAAATTTTTATATCCTTATCCAAATCCAGCTGATATCCGTCAAAAATTTCATTGTACGAGTTAGCTACTCGTCTTGGAGTGTCTAATGTTGCAGGCCTTAAATCGTCACTACCTTCAATTTCTTTAATAAGTTGGGTAATTAATTCTTGTACTCTTTCTTTATTCATTTTTTTGTATTAATCTCTTTTTTAACTTATATATATTGAAATTTAGGAAAATATAAATAAATATTAGAATTCGAAAAAAATCGCTGTTAAAGAATTAAAAAAAGCTTTGAGCTTTCAATTCCTTTATTTTCAAGACTTATCTAACTGTTTATCATCTCTTCTTTAGGAAATGTCTATAAATTGTCACATAGTTTTTTACACTTACTACTCTAGGATTACGTCTAAAATTAGACGGAATAAGAGCACTACAGCGTGAACAGAGGTTTGAAGTCTGCATCCAATCTTTAAATTCATCAGCGTGGGAAGGATACCTGCAGTTTGGACATACAACTACTCCTCGTCCTCTATCTTCAGGAAGTTTTGGTAATTTAAAACAAAAGATACACTTGAAATCCTCTAATGTTAAATATGATCCTTTTGGTTTAAACTTGTCAACATTTTGGATTTTTGAAGTTGGTTTAATTCTAGTTATATGAGTTGTATTTGATGTTTTTATTCTAGTGGTTTGCTTATTTGACATAGGAGTTATTCTTGATGATTGAGTTCTAGATCTTGTTGTACGAGTAGTTGCTTTAGTAGAGGGAGTTGGATTAGTTACCCTTGTTGTCTGTACATGCTGTCTCTGTGTTGTAGGTGTGGTTAAATTATTAATCGTTCTAGTACGATTTGCGATGTAATCACGAGTTAATGCAGGTAATGATGAGCGTGTATTAGTAAATCCAAAAAGTATTACTATTAAAATCGTAGCGATTAATAGCAGCAAGAGATTTAAGTCTAATGGAAAACTTTCAATAGCACTATAGAAAGTTATCCAATAAGTTAGAATGAAAAAAAGAACTGAGAATGATAACATATATCCTAGCGGTCTCGCTTTTACTGCCTTTGTTCCAAAATATATTACATTATATTTCTTAAAACAGCGATATAAAGAGTAAGAGCCATACAATATGTAAGGAAAAGCAAAAATTAGGCTCCATAAACTAAAATATACCCCTCCAAGAAGGTTTTCTCCTAATATGCCTGTATAAAAACCCCAAATAGAATAAAAAATTCCCACACATAACGGAAGAATTACAAAAAATGCAGTATTATGTGGTGAATTAAACTCACGGTGACGTTTTATGTTTTCAAATATTTTTAGAGTGAATATTAACCATAACCCAATTAATAACCAAGTAACAAAATTAGAAAAAGAATAGGAGAGTAAACCATGGATTGCACCAATTATTAGAAAAATAGTAAATATTATTGTTATAGTTTTATTTCTTGCCATGGTTTAGATATCACCAAAGGTGTTTTTTATCTTTATTCATCATATTCTAAATATGCTGGTTTCCCTTCAATAATTGGATTCATGAATTCTAAAATTTCTGGTAACATTCTCACATCTAAATGTCCCTTAATATCAAAAGGTACTGAGTACCATTTCTTAGTTTTAAAATTTGCGCGATAAATTTCAAAACCAACCGATTTCCCGTCAATTTGAAATGGATCGATGACAAGTGCTATAGCTTTATCCCACAATTTTTGATACCTTTCCTGAGTTCCCAAATCTTCTCTTGACATGAAACATCCATACGAAGGATGAGAATGGTACCACCCACAAATAAAAAGATTCTTTTTTTTAATTTCTTTGAAAGCTCTAACATAATTCTTATAATCCTTTATTTCAGCGTAAACCGCCGTCCCATGTCCCATCGGATAAACATCCTCCACATGTAGAATTCCATTAGTACTATCAAAGTTTCCTGCGATTAAACCTATTACTTCTACCCAATGATCTCTAGGCATTTTTAAATGTGCATATTTTAAAGAATGGCTAGCGATTTTAAGAATTGCTTTTATAGTGATAGCTATTTTAGCTTCAATTTTGTGATTGCTTGCTACAGTTTTTACTGGTTCCATAGGGATGGGTTCAAGTTTTGCTTTGAATTCTTTTGAATGATCTATAGGTTTCGCTTTGATAATCTCGGTAGTTAATTCTTCTTGTAATTCTTCTAATTGTAATTCTGTGTATACTTCTTCAAGCAATTCTTTTTTAATTTTCTCTTTAATTTTTTGTTTTATAACATCTCTGAGAGAATCGCTATTCTTTTCATCGCTATTCATTCTAGGCTCACCATTTATCCTTAGCATATTTCTTTACTAAATTTTTAACTTTTTTATCAAAATATTTCGGATCTTTCATCATTTCTATAGCTGCTTTTTTATTAAACACATCAGTCGGATTAACATATTTACCTCGAGTGTTTAGCATAGCAATTATTGCTTGAACGACTGTAACCGCTGTTTTTGAAGGACTCCATCCCCCTTTTTTGCCAATTAGAGACGGATCTACTAAAGCTAAGCAGATATTTCTTTGTCCTTTATATTCACTTGGCTTTGGCCAAAAATTTGGATGCCATATTGGAGTGTGCAATCTCACAAAAGGAGGCTGATTTGGATATTGAACAGGAAACTTCATTTCTAATTTAAACAATCCTCCTGCATAGGCAGTGCCTTTAGGGCCTTTAATCGTTACAGCTAAGTGATCGATGCTCTTTTTTTTTGGATTAAATGGCCTCAATTGAATAATAGTACCATCCTTTAGCAACTTTTTTAGTCCCGCAAAATCTCGGGAAACTCGACTACTTCTTATACTCATATTCTTAACCCCGTTTTTTTTTTCTTCTTTATTATATTTTAAAATTATATTTTGGATTAAATCTTTATTTAATTTTTAAGGTAACATAAATTTCTCCGCCTTTAAACCCCGCAACTGTTAAAAATTCGTAATTCCTTAAACCGTTTTGAATTGGATTTTGCTCTAAATCTAAAACAATAATATCATTAAAATCCAATAGAGTTAATACTGGTTCAAATTCAGATTCCAATTCAAATCCATTTCTTTCTAGTGTTTTAATTATATTTAAGCAAGGTGAATTATCTCTCATTTTAATGGAAACTCGTCTTACACTTTTACCACATTGAGAACATTCTGGATTTCTCTTCTTTTCAATGTGGTATAATTTCATAGTCATAGCATTAAATATAATGTAATTTGTAAGGGGCTCACCTAGGCCCTTATGACCTTTTTTCCAATGAAGGATCTTAACAGCTTCGTGAGATTGTAATGCTGAAATAGTTGCGTTAATTGTAATGATCCCAGGATCGTGGCGATCAATAATTTTTACGATGTCATCTTCAGTGTATTCAGGTAAGAAATTATGTTTAGTTACAAGTTTATTTGCAACTTTTTGAATAAATCTAATATCTTCTATATTTTTAGGATTCGGATCTCTGTCAAATTTATCTTTAAAGCTCATATCTCCTTTAAAAACACAATGAATTCTTTTTCGAGGGATACCAACCACTGTGCAAGCTGCCATTTCATCACTTTTGAGATCTGGTAATGGATTACATTCATAACACGCATTTCGATACGGAAATATCGAATATACATGACCATAATATCCAGAAACCCCTCCATCCACTAAAGGTTTTCTAAATCTAATGCATTGAGCGTTTAAATTCAGCCTTGCATTCATTGAATCAAGTCCTCCAATTACTACATCTGCAGCATAATAGAGTGTGGGATTTAATCTTTCTAAGGATGTATGATATCCCTTAACAATAATATTGGGATTAATTTCGACCAATTTTCTGGCAGCTACAATTGCTTTAGGTTCTCCTAACTTTGCGCTAGCAAACAGAATTTGACGGTTCAGGTTAGAATGTTCAATTATATCCATATCAACAAGATCTATGCGACCCACACCTAACATAGCTAAATTCTTAGCAATTTCACATCCTAAACCTCCTACGCCAGCTATTAATACCCTAGAATTTTTAACTAATTTCTGGGACCATCCTTCTAAACGAAATTGACGATCGTATAAGTCTCTCTCTTCTTCTGTCATTCCTTTTGCAAAAAAATCTGAATTCTTACGCATTATTATCACCATTAATATTATTCATGAAACATGAAACAAAAAAAACAAAAAAATTGAAGGGCTTAATGCCCTTTTATTATATTTTATGAAAAGAATTATATAAGTTTATCCAGCAGTACTCGCTGGGATCAAAAGAATATCGTCGCCATCATTTACATTATAGTCTTTTAACTGGCTACTCTCATCCATTGTTCTTCCACCAGAAGAAAGATGGAACTCATCTGGATCAAGTCCGAATAGATTTCCTAATGTTTGTTTGATATCGCTTACGTTATTTGCGTCATTTACAGTTAACTTTTCCTTCTTTTCACCAGGACCAATAGTTGACATGAAATATAAAGTCAACTTCTTACCTGTTGAGGGAACTTTGCTTGATGGGGTTTTAGATTTAACTGGTTCTAACTCCTCATCAAAATCTTCATTATAACTCATTTTAATCGTTTCTCTTATTTTTTTTTTTAAGTTTTTTTTTTAAACTTAATAATATCAAGTTAAAATGATATTAAAAAACCCATTGGAATGATTTTGAAGTTATTTGAGTTTTTGTTTAAAATGTAAGTATCTACGTTAAAAAACCTAATATAATATATTTATAAATTAAATGAATGTCTATCAATATATATAAATAGGAAAATATCGTTTTAGAGAGAAGATTTGATTATATAAATCAATTTATTCACCACGTTAAAATCAAATGCTTATGAGCACTCCAGATAACCTTCAATCTATTGTTTGTAATCTAATAAAGGAATATCTAAAAAAGAAACCTTTCTTTTCAATAGAAGATATTGTAGTGTTCATCAGTAATAGGGTAAGAACTAACCCTAATTTGAACAAACGAAGCATTGAAATCATCATTAAAAATCTCATTAAAAGAAGAATTCTAATCCCTGGAACCAAATTAATGAAAAAT
>DATKTW010000175.1:0-3503 GCA_035530895.1 Candidatus Nanopelagicaceae bacterium | reverse complement strand
TTAACATACTAGTTTCTATTTTTTTTTATGAATATTCAAAAATATATTTATCTTTAAGGAAAAAAAATTAAAAATTTTCTTAATCACCTTAGTTAGTTTCTTATAGTTTAATATAATTATATATATTTTTAAATTTAAAAGAAAAAGATAGTTTAAGACTAGTTCTGATAATATCTTTGCTTGGTGCGAAACATTTAAATAGTTATATACAATAATTATTTGTGATAAAATATAAAAAAATATAGAAAAATAGAGATAAATATATTACATAAAAAAATGCCGAGAAATAATTCGATAGTAGGTTCTATAATAGGATTAGTAGTTTTCTTAGGTTTCGGTGTATTTTTTCTGTTTGGATTAAGCCCATTCACTTTCTTTGGAATCATGCCGTTTTTTCCAATGATATTTTTCATTATCATTATAGTAGGAATAGTTGGGGCTGCGTCAGCGAGCTCAAGACGCTCATCCTGTTGTTCACCGAAGTCTCAGAATCAATATCAGTATTATTCCCAGGAAGTTCCGAGAACAAATCCATACATCGTTAAGACTTCGAGTAGTTCTACAGTTCGACCTATTTATATAGAGGATGCTGAACCTGAAAAACCAAAGGCTTACTTCTGTCAATATTGCGGTACAAAAAAAGATAGAAATGCCATATTTTGTCATAGTTGTGGCTCAAAACTGTAAAAAGAGATATAACATTCAAGTAACCAAATTACGATGGGTAGAAGAAATAAAAAAAGGATAAGTTATAAAAGGTTAAGAGAAAAAAGGCATTCTAATCGAGGCAATGTAGAAAGGAAACGCTTAGAAAAATTAGAGAGGGTGAATCTTCGAAGGAAATTAAAAATAAGAATTAATTTGAGACTAAAAAAGTTAAAGCGTGTAATAAATGTAACAAATCAATATTTAGGTGTATAATTAACAATTTTGGTTAACTTTAATAATAAAAAAGGGTGGAAAATAAATGAATATTTACGATTTATTCTTTAGCATTTGTTTGGGGTTGTTCATCGGGGGCCTTCTTTTCAGCATAATCTCAGTGTTCTTAGCTCAAATGGAGTCGCAATCAGTAGGTCAGGAAATTGACACTGATGTCGATATAGATGCAGATATCGATGTGGATGTGGATATTGATGCAGATATCGATGTGGATGTGGATGTGGATATAGATGCAGATATCGATGTGGATGTGGATATAGATGCAGATATCGATGTAGATGTGGATGTAGATATTGATAGCGATGTCGCTATGGATGTTGACACGGATATTGATGTAGATGTAGATGCAGATTTGGATGTAGATTCTGATATTTTTGGCACTACAACTAGCCCTGCTCCAATTATGCTATTAGCGTCTGCATTTCTCTTAGTATTTGGCATTTCAGGAATCTCACTCTACTATGTAATCACCATTGAAGCTTTAAAGTTTATAATGTTCATAGGATCGCCTAGTATAGCGCTTATCACTTCGAAATATCTTAATGTAGCTTGGAAATATATTGCGAAATCGCAGTATTATAAAATATCATCAACGCAGAATTTAATAGGAAGAGAAGGAGAGGTCGTGTTACCTATCGATGAGAGAGGAGGTGTAATTAGAATACAGTCAACAACCCCGATGAAATACGAGAAGCTTCATGTTATGCCTTATGACGACACAATTCAATTTGAGAGAGGTATGAAAGTTTATATTGTAGCTGTTCAAGATAATAAAGTGAGGGTATCTCCTAATAAAAATATAATTAAAAAAAGAGGTGAAAAATAAAAAAATGAGCGTAAGTGAAAGAGAAATGGAGGAGCCTAAATACAACTGGCTCTATTTTCATGGCGAAGATGTACGTACTAAAAAGTTTCAAAAGAAAATTAACAAAAAGCCTACCTTAACTTATGCTGTTTTGATAAACACCGCTATTATTTTAGGTTTTATCTTGATAATTTGGATATTAGCTAACCTAGTGGGTTAGCATTTTAATGAGAATTAAAATTTAAAAGAAATAGGAATAAAAAAAGAGAAAAAAATCCAAAAAAATTAAAAAAAAAAGGAGGTTTTAAAAAAAAATGTTGTTTCAAGAGATTAATGGATGGGCTGTCGGCATTGCAGTGACTTGTGCGATAATAGGGTTCTTATTCATAATATTTATGGCCGCACGATATCGGAAATTTAAAACAAACCAGTTTGTAATTCATTTAAGAAATGGTAAGGTAAAATCAGCAGGTCTCGGTGGAAGTATATGGTTATTGCCCTTAATAGACGAATATATTGTTATTCCAACTACTAGTATACAAACGATTTTAGAAGCCCACGATCAAGTAGTTTCAATGGAATACCAAAATATTGAATTCGTAGGTATGGTTATTTGGAAAGTCATTGATCCTGAAAAGGCGTTTAGCGCGGTTTCATGGAACTTGCGGGATGAGAACTATGTTGAAAAGATTTTAAAAGGAGCTGCTGAGGCAGTTATTAGAACAATATGTGCAAATATGCCACTTGAATTAATCATTAGAGAAAGAAGAGAGATAATTGACCATGTTTTAAAGGATTTACACGAGTTATCAGCAGATTGGGGAATTTTAATTGAGACTTTTGAAATATTGGAAGTCATAATCGTAGAAGCTGAATTAAAAAAGAACATGGAAGCTGTCAAGCAAGCAATTGAGTTTCAAAAAGCTAGAATTGCCAAAGCCGACGCAGAACAAGAATCAAGAATGAAAGAGTTACAAGTGCAAAACGAGATAGGGACTCAAGAGCAATTAGTTCAGAGAGAAATTGAATTACGCAGAAAAGAGAAAGAAATCGCAATTGCTGACAAAGAACGCGAGCGTAAACTAATTGAGGCGGATGGTGATCGCCAAAAGATAGTAATTGAAGCTAACGCTCAAGCTTCTGCTATAAAGCAAAAATTAATTGCTCAAGCTGAGGGTGAAGCTGAAAGCATTAGACAACAAATGCTAGCACAAGCTGAAGGTTTCCAAGAACAAGTAGAAGCTATGAGCGGTGCCGATCAGAGGTTCTTAGCGGTTCAATTAGTTAATATTTTACCGGATATCTTTAAAAACCTACGTCCTGATAAAATGTTTATCATGGGTAGCGGCGATGAAGCATTTAGCTCGCTTTCAAAAGCTATTTTACCATTTCTGCAGTTACTACCTGAATACTCAGATAAGATAAAGAATTTTTTAGGTAACGGCGATTTAAAGTCTAAGGTTCAAGAATTATTAGTCCAGAAATAGGAGTAAATTATTTTTTTTTTATTTATAATTTAATTTTTTTTATTATTGTTAAAGCTTAAAGAAAGAACAAAGAACAAGAATTAGATACAAAATTACTTATGATAGTTATAATTAGAATTAAAGTGAATGAATTTTGAATGAAAAAATTGAAGATATAGAACAATTATTGGTAGAAGGTAATAAACATTATCAATGGAAAATTATACAAGAAAAGGAGTCTAATCAAATTAACGGTAAAATCCCAAGATATCCTGTTTTAATTCTCACCT
>DATKTW010000174.1:0-14842 GCA_035530895.1 Candidatus Nanopelagicaceae bacterium | reverse complement strand
TGGTTAATCAAAGGACTTATAACTCCAATTATCAATTTTATATCGAAAATTCGTGATTTGATAAAAAATGATGAAAATAAAACGGAGATATACAAGATATTAAGAAATTACTTTGTTAAGGACGCTAAACACCAAGAAAATCTACAAGATATCGATTTTGTTTGCCAACAACTCGCAGTTTTTTGGGATGATGCTGATTAAATCTATTAACTTTTAAGGTATATTAAAAATTTTAGTAAATCTTTCAAAATTTTGTATTATACTAAAAATCGGTATCTGAGATTCTCTTTCCTCGCTGAATTTATTTAGAGTTATTAAACCTGATATTAATTTAACACTTTTGTTTAATTGGGCATCAATATCCTGTAATTCTTTTACACATAAAATAGTAGGGTACGATACATTTCTAAAACCCTCAATAATTATAAGATCAACCTTATATGGGCTATTATTGAGCCAGTTTATTAAAGCTTCTAAGCTGATTTTTTTATTGAGATAAACAGCGTTTTGATTAAACTTATTTTTAATAACAGAAAAAATCGCACCAGCTTCAGAAAATTTGAACGAATCTTTTCCTTTTTCGTCGATTCTATGTTCATGTATGTTTTTTACAACGCTAACTTCAAGATTAAATTCGGTTTTAAATTTCTTGATAATAAATTCAATTAAATGAGTCTTTCCACTTCCAGAATATCCGATCACACTAATAACTTTCATTTTTAATCACAGAATCTAAGAACTTGAAAAATACTAGAGATTTAATATAATCATTAATATCTAAAATGTGTTAATAGATTAAAGATTAGCTTTTGAAAGAAAGGAGAAGTTTTAAGTAATTATGCCAAAAAAGAACGAAATCATAGTTTTTGATGCAAATTTCTTTATTTGTATGAACTCGATTAGAGCTAAAAATATCCTTGGAAACCTTGATACCGTCGCATCGGATTTAGGGTTTGAATATTACATTAGCGCCGTTGTTTTTGATGAAATTAAAGCACCTCACACATTCCGTGAAAAATTCCAAAAAATCATACATGTTGAAGAAATAACTAATTCTGAAATAGAAACTATTAAAAACGATCTTATTGAGCGAGGTATTCGGTTTCCCGCTCAAGATCCTGACTTATCTTTGCTTTCACTCTCTCAAAAATTGCTCGATAAAGATAATAATCGTGCTATTAATATTTTATTGGTTTCAGATGATTTTAAACTTGTTAAAAATGCTAATTTATTCTTCCATGGAAAGATCAATATTTTATCGCTCTCCAGCTTTTTACTAAAGATTCACAGAACGATTTCCGATAAGCAATTACGGAGTTATTTTAAAACTATTTGGAAAAAAAGTTTAAACTACACTTTATCTTATATGATCGAACGTTCTAAAATTTATCCTGCTGAAGAAAAAATAACATGGTTAATTGAGAAGGCAATAAGTGTGACTCAGGACTCTATAATAACTCAAGACGCACATTATGTTGATAGCCAAAAAGGTCCCGTTAAATTTGAAATAGGATCAAGCAAATATGAACAAGAAATAGCCATTTGCGAAAAATATATTGAAAACCAGAATCTAGCAAGTAGTGAAGAAGAATTAGTAACGGGGATATTAAATTTCCTTGAAAACTTAAAAATCTCTCGTGAATATGTAAAGCAAGCTCGTAAGGCAATTGAAAAGCACGATTCGAAGAAAGCGGTAACATTTTTAAAGAAAGGAAATGGTTTCTTGATTTCGTTATTGCAGATTGCTTCAGGTCAATTAACCAATTTAAAAGATTACGAAATCGTTGAGAAGTTAATCTGTAGCGAGATTTCTAAGATGGAATTCTTAAGAGCTTTTTTACTAATTTCTTTAGGTAGAGTTAATAATGCTATAGACTCTTTAGAAAGAGCTGCTTTATTTTCTACAATAATCCATAATCACCAAACATGTTTAACTTTAAACTATGTAAAAGCGTTAATTTTACTGTTTCATGGACTTTATAATAACGCCGTAATGGCATATAACTTTACAGAAGAGCTCGCTGATATTTATAACGACGGAAGACTAAAACTTAAATGTGCGATCGGAAAAGCAATTGTTCTCTATATCCAAGGCGAAGAAACTGATACTGCGATGGCAATCATGGAAGAAATTTCAACTATGGATATGGAAAAAAATCATTTAGATACTATTATAGTTTTTAGCGAGTTAGGAGATTATTTTTTAGCTCTTGGTCATTCACAATTGGCAGTAAATCTCTACAATGAAGCATTAGAAATCAGCATTGACTATAATTTAAAAATTAGAAGTGATTCACTAATAGAAAAGTTAAAGAGAGCTTACATTGCGACCGTTCTAAATGGATATTCTACTGAAGATATTATGATCGATAAGTTGGATGTTTTACTCAATAAGGCGTATTCAGTAAAAGATACCGAAAAATATAATGAACAAATAAAAAAAATTTCTATGTTTAACATTTTGTTCTATACTCCATTCCCTTACATATCAGGAAAAAAAAAAGTTATTCCTTTTATCAACCTCCCTAAGGAATTACAAGAAGATTATTTAGAAGTTGTTCATTTTGAGAAGTTAGAAGACGCTAATACTTCCAAATATCTTTTCATAGTCTATCATTATGAATTAGGTTTGTTAGGCATTATTCTAAAAACTGATGAAAATGTTATAGGTATCGCTGAGAATTACACTTTAAAATTAAAACCAACTTCAAAAGTTAAAATATACAATCCAAGCGAAGAATTAAAAGATACTTATTTAATTAGAGCGCTTATCGAAGTTGTAACTATAAATGAATGCGAAATTATATATTCGTTGCCCTCTTTCTTTAAAGCTCTAAATATTTAACTTAAAATTTTCTTAATTCTTTATCTCGTTGACTAACTTGATGGCAATGAACAGCGCAACTAATACAATAATACTTTTTCGTACTTGGGGATTGAATGATCGTCCCAGTTTTCTTCAATTCAGTATACATTCTCCCATCAACTAAAGAAGTTCGCCTAGTTACTGCCTTAGCCTTACTCCGGGGAACAAACCGCCCACATTTATTGCATTGAACCTGACTATAGTGTCCCTTACTACTTCCCGATTTTCCTCCAGAACGTCTTTTCTTGGGCATTTTCAGCTTTTATTTACAAGTAATTATCTTCTATTTCTACATCTTTTAGAATAAGGCAAACCTTAAAAAATTTATTCATTCACTTAGAAGATTAGCAAATATTCGCTCTATTAAGGTTTTTTTACAAGAAGAAGTGGTTAATTTTTATCGTGCGTTTCAATTTTGTTTAGTGATTTAAAAGTAAACATTAATCTTTGTATTATTGTCAAAATTAGCAGTCCTGTAAAGAATAAAGTGAATATCGGGAAAAATAGTTCGAAAGGAGCTCCATATAATAGGTTTGATAAAAAAAATAATAAATATTCAGTAATAAATGCGAACCATAAAATAATCAATCTCTCCGCTCTTTCCATAAAACCAACACCTTTCATATCAATTCCCTCGTTTTCAGCTCTGGCACGAATATAAGAGATCATTATAATTAGAAATATTATAATATAGCCAAAAATGAAATGAAGAAAATTTCCAAGTGCTAATCCAAGAATTATTGCAGCATCTGAAAGTCTATCTAAATTAGAGTCTAAAAAAGCTCCCGTTTTAGAATTAACCCCAGTTCTCCTGGCTACTTCTCCATCAAACACATCAAACGCACCCGCCCAAAACATTATAAAAGGGAGTATCCAGGCGATCGAGAATGGAAAATGTAATCCCCCCATTGAGAGCAAAAAAGCGACGATTATCGAGCACATAAAACCAAAATACGATAACATGTTTGGAGTCACACCACACTTAATTAAAAGGGTAACAGGGAGATCAACAAATTTATTTAAGATTCTTCTTTGATTACTTCTTTTTTCATTTACCTTTTCTATATCGCTCAATATCTCCGCCTAAGTAAGTAATAACGATAGTATAAATTAAACACACTCTAAAATAAAAAATTTTTCATATTATTAAATCTAAGTTCATCTTAATTAATCGGATCGTCGAAGACGCCAAGTAAGATCGATCTCCTAAACTCAAATTTATTAGATTCATATTCTTTAATTCCTTATTATCGAGTAAATCTCCGCTTTGATCTCCTAAAATAAATAACAAATTGTCTCTTGATTTTATTTTAGTAATAATTTCATTAAAATTCGCAGCTTTTTCGTTTAGAATATATATGTGATACTGATTTTTATCAAATTTCTTAATCGCATCAAAAATTCCTAATTTTGAACGCTTAATTGAGTTTAGTGGGTTGTCAATATATTTTACTTTCCTACTCGTGCATTTAATGAAGTCTACAAAATAATCAGTTAAGAGAATTTCACTTTTTGGGAAAGTTTCATTCTTAAACGATTTAGAATCGAATACAAATGCTCCGTACTTGTCCAAAAAGACCCAAATTTGAATGTTTTCTTCAAGATTGTTACCATTTGTAAGTGCCGACAAAATACATCTTGAGATAACATCAAGTCTTCCAGATGATCCTGGGATATCTTTAATCGTATACTTGCTAATGTCAACTGTTGCAGATTTTATGAAGAAAATTAAGTTCATTAATTTAAGATGGAACTATTTAATTTAAATTGGTATTATAAACCTGAGAGTATACGATTTGAATAAATTTTTTGTTTTTCAGAAGTGATGTCACCTCTGAAATTACAGTTTATTCTAATTTTCTTTTCTTAAAGCGAGTAATTAGATAAAATGCGCCCATCAATACTGTTATAGAAAGAACAATGCCGACAAATCCTGCAACATAATCGTTAGTAATCCAACTTAAGAAAGGAATCCAGGGAGAAAACAAATTTTCAAGCCATTCTTCACCATGATAATCCATTAAAACTCTTTCTAACCCATCAGGATTTTCAGAAAGAAATCCAATTGTAAAACCTACTGCTATTACAAACATTAGAGTAGCAATTACGATTAGAACTGTGATTAAAGGCCATTTATTCCTTTTTATTACACTTATTTTTATTTCACCTTCAGTATTGATTCAGTTGTAATAAAATCAGGTTTAGTTTTATAAATATAAAATACAATTAAAGCAGAGATTATTCCTTCACCAATGCCTATTAGGATATGCCAAAAAACCATAGCCGGAACGGCAATTTCAATTGGAATTGTGCCACTAATAGCGATTTCAATACCACAAATGAAAGAGGCTAAAACAATGGCGATATAAGATCCTATACCAGTTGCGATTGAAACTTTTAATTCCTTTTTCAGTGATGTATAATTCAAGAGTCTTACGAATAGCACAACTAAATAGAATCCAACGATACCACCAATTATGCCCATATTAAAAGCATTTGCTCCTAACGCAGTGATCCCTCCATCTCCAAAAAGACTTTGAATAACTAAAATTAAAAATAATACTATAACTGATGCCCAAGGACCAAGGATAATAGCTACTAGAGTACCTCCAACCAAATGACCAGAAGTCCCTCCTGGAACGGGGTAATTAACAAATTGAAACGCAAAAATAATCGCTGCCAATACTCCAATGTAGGGGATTAGCTTCTCAGAATCCTCTTTTTCAAACAGATTATCCATTCTAAAATATCCAATAATCATAATAACAATAGTAACAATCCAGAGCACGATAGTTGTTATAGGATCTAATAATCCATCAGGGATATGCATTATTTATTTCTCAATATTTTATTATCGATTAATTTTTTTGTTATGAATAATATTTTATCATAATTTAGTATTATTTAAAAACGATATGATAATTTTATAAATTAATATGAAGTATTAATTTAGAGCCATTTGGAGTTTATATAAGGAAAAATCTTATGAATTTTGCTAATTAATAGAAAATTAAGGAGATAAAATAAATTGGATTTAGAATTACCTTTCAAACACGAAGATGAGAAAAATTTCTTAAATAAGATTCATCCTTTAATTCGGTTTATTCTCCCGTTTATATTAGTTATCCCTTTTCTTATCATAAATGATGTTTATTTAGTAATTACTATTATTTTATTTGTTCTATTTTTTAATTTGGTGTTTCGTTTACATCTAATAAAGATTATTTCAAAACTTAAAGCATTAATTCCATTTATACTTCTTATTACAATTTTTGTTCCTTTCTACGTTGGAAACACCGTATTCTTTCAATTGAACATTGGAATTTCACTAAATATTTATAAAGAAGGATTAGCTTATGCTTTAATTCTATTTTTTCGAATTATAGGGGCGGCATTTGTATTCTTAACATTTCTAACATCTTTAACGTATTCTGAATTTATTGAAGCATTAACTAAACTAAGAGCAATTCCCCCATTTTTTATAGGTAGTATAGTTATCATGCTTCATTACATCCCAATTCTCGCAAAATCTAATAGAAAAGTACTGGAAGCACAAGATTTAAGAGGAAAAAACTTTACATCTTATTGGCAAAGGGTTAAAACTCATGCGTTTATAATGGGAAAGAATGTAGTACACAATATGGAAAGAAGCGAAATATTATATGAGAGTTTAAAAATGAGGGGATTTTCGGGTAAAATTACCTTTTCTTCAAAGAAAATAAAATTAGTGGATGTACTAATAGTAATAATGTTTTTGTTTATTGTGATTTCTTTCATCTATTTTATCAATCTAGAACAGATATACATAGGGGTTTTACAATTATTTGTCTAATAGAAGTGGAAAATTTAAATTTTGAATATAATTCAACATTTTCTCTTAACGATTTATCGTTAACCATAAAAGAAAATTCAATCTATGCTTTAACCGGGAATAACGGGTCTGGAAAAACTACGTTTCTTAGATTATTAGTTGGTTTACTGAAACCTAAATCTGGAACTATTAAAATTTTTAACGAAATCTTGACTAGGGATAAAAAACAACTATGGAGACTTAGGCAAAAGATCGGATTTTTATTTCAAAACCCAGACGATCAATTGTTTGCCCCAACAATAGGAGAAGATGTAGGTTTTGGAGTAAGGAATCTTGGTCTTGAAGAATCCGAAGTGAACAAAAGAGTTGAATGGGCTCTCAAGGCAGTTAATTTATCACAATATGCTAAAAATTCTCCATACGATTTATCTTGGGGCCAAAAAAAACGAGCTGCTTTAGCAGGATTATTAGTAATGAATCCTAAATTATTAATTTTAGATGAACCTTTTGCGAATCTTGATTTTAAATCAATATATAACCATCTACAGATTTTTAAAACCCTTAAAAAAGAACAAAAAATGACTATTTTATTTACTACTCATAATCTTTTTTTTATCGAAAATTGGGCAGATAAAATGCTTGTTTTAAATGATGGTAAGGCATTATTTGAAGGTATTCCTAAGGATGGATTAAATCTTCCCAAAATTAGGCAATTATTGGGTTCATATGATGATCTCTTAACTCTAATTAACCAAAAATAATTTAATTTTCCAGTTAAATTGAATAAATTTTTTAACTTGTCTTTTATATTATTACTTGGGAAAATAATGAAGGAACACTAGCATATTCGAGGTCGCTTATGATAACCTGTGATTAAGCGTGCAAAGTTATGCTTACATCCTGAGTTTATTAATCAACAATTTACTGCATCAAAAATGGGCTCTTAATCAAGCTATGGTATTACCGTGCGATGAGATTGGAGTCAGACCCAGCATGCAGATATGATTATGCCCCAAAAAGGCATAGAAATTACTGCCTAGCACGAGAGAACTTATTTGATGTTTATGGTATTACCGTAAGATGATAAATTTGTGTTAGTGTTTTTAGGCAACAATATATGCTGATTAAAAATCTAGCCCTTTTTTTAAAAAGATGATAGCGATCTATAAAAAACTTATAGAATTTGAATTAAAAAGCTCCTTTAATTCTTTATTCATTTCTCCTTGATCTTCTTGTAGATATCTATCCAACACAGAAGAAATCTTTTTTGAGTACTTGTTCATAATAGCTCTAACGAGCCCTATTTGAATATTTTTATCGGTTGCAATACATAAGATACCCTTCCCAACCTTTAGTGAAAAGATCATACCTTTAGAATATTCAGTTATTTGTAAATGTATATTTCCATACCCTAAGATATATCCTTGTTCCTGGCCAGCTGTAAATACAGCTCCTCCAATTGCTCCTATTTTTTCAACAGAAATATCTTCTTCGGTAGGAGACTTCAAAATGAATTTTGATTCGCTCATTATAGTAATTCCTGTATCATCTATGACTATAGCGTATTTTAAACCTGGTGTACTATTAATAATTTCCTTAAGTATTTTCTTTAAAATGCGTTCATCATTAGAATAACTCAATTGAATACACCTTCTTTTTGAGCGATCATCCTTATTCTAGAGTGGGTCTTATTATTTTAAAAAGAATTTATTTAAAGTAAACTCTACTCACTCTCTTTAATATAAAAATAAATGTTAATCTATAAAAACTTAATTCACTCTAATTATTAATGTATTCTACGGAGATTTAGAATAATTCTTGTGCTCGGATTAAAGTTTTTAATGGTTTCACTCCACTTTTGTTGTATTTCGATTTTTCGAGTAAAATAAATAGTTTAAACTTTTTCTCTTTATCTATATCGAACTTTAATTGGATTAAATTTGGATCATTTATTATTTCTTTATTCTCTTTATTCTTCGAGATTGCCCACAACGCTAATTTGTTCTCGTGAATCCAGAGTCGTTTTGAGATATCTGAGCCTATTGTAAATCCATTTTTATCAGTGATAACGCCCGCAACAAAGTTAGGAAAGTTCTTTTTAATCCTATGTAAAAAATAATTAACCTCAATTTGATTAATTAACCTAATGTTTTCCTGTTTCATAATAAGTGACCTATCAAAATCAACTGATTTATAAATAAAAAATGAAAAAAAAAGTCTTTAATGTGTGTGATATCGTGATATTATTCAAATTTTATGCAATAAAACTTATTTACATTCTTGGAATAGTAGGATCGCACCTTCGTATACTTCCAGATCAGTTCACACATCTCTTTAAGTTGCGCGCGTTGTCTTTTTTTGTAGTCCTTCCTGTAGTCGTCCTTGATCGTGGATCGTAAGAGTAATGCGGACCTATCAATGCTGGTTTGATTTATTTATATCAATTCTCTCAACGATATCTTTTCTTGTACCAGCTATAATTCTACAGGTTTAAGCTTCGTTAAATCCATTATGTTAAGAGCAAAATATTTTATCTCGCTTAAGTCACATTTCATCTTCTAAACCTCCCTCTTGGTTTGGAACTATTTTTTTTACTCGCCCAATTACACCGCTCCTCAACCGAACTTTAATCCCATAATGGTGATTAGGAGAATTTGTAAGCACATCTTTGACTATACCCTCGGTTAACGTACCAGATCGCTGGTCTTTCTTTAATACAATTAAAACTCGCATGCCTGATTTGATGTCTACTCGCTTTGTTCCCTTCATTTTATCTTTTGCCTTTATCTCCTAATTATTGCTAATTCTTCAAGAACATATTACATTTGTAATATCTACGAGCTTATTCATCAATGTAGTCGGTAATGTCTAATTGATAAACGAGATTTTTACTTTTCCAATAATCCAAACCTAGAAGAGTGGTATTTGTCTCTTGAGGTCGATATTTCACAAAACAATTACACGAATACTATGTATCTTTTCCTTTAATTCCCAAATCTAAGTTTTCTACTAACTCGTTAAATCTATTCCTAACCGTTACTTCTGTGACTTGAGATGTCTTAGCTATCGCACGTTGAGTCCTCCGCTCTTTAGCTAATATACTCGCGGCATAAATAGCTGCGGCACACACTCCAGTTGGGCCACGTCCAGAGGTAAGTCCTCTTATTTCAGCCATCTTGATTATCTTCTTTGCTAACTTCTGACATTCAGTGGACAATTCAAGTTCTGAAACAAAGCGAGTAAGAAAATCTAAGGGCTTAGTTGGATTTAAGTTCAGTTCTAATTCTTTCGAGATAAATCGATAAGATCGCCCAATTTCTTTTTTGTTAACTCTTGCAACTTCAGCAATTTCGTTTAAGGTACGTGGAACTTTATACATTCTGCAAGCAGCATATAAACTTGCAGCCGCAACTCCTTCGATACTTCTTCCTCGAATTAAGTGAGCTTCAACAGCATCTCTATATATTTTAGCAGAACACTCGCGTAGATTTTTCTGAAGATCGAGATTTGATGCCATTCTATCTAATTCACTTAATGCAAAGGTTAAGTTTCTTTCGGTGGCATCTGAGACTCTAATCCTAGATTGCCACTTTCTCAAACGATATATCTGCCCTCTGATTTTTGCAGAGATTTCTTTGCCAAAGATATCTCTATTCTTCCAATCAATCATAGTACTCAAGCCTTTGTCATGGATCATCAATGTCATAGGAGCTCCAGTTCTTGTTCTTTTCTTTTTTTGATCTGAATCAAAAGCACGCCATTCTGGACCCTGGTCTATGTGATTTTCAGAGTGAACTAGTCCACATTTTTCACAAACAAATAAACCTCTATTTTCATCAAATAAAATATTTTCACCGCATTCACTACAATCATTAAGATTTCGCATCGTATTTTCTTCTACAGATGCATCGCTTTGATTCCAACTTGAAATAAATAACACCTTTTTAATATTCTTTTTTTATTGAAAGTTAGAGATGGATTATCTCATTTTTGCATAAAAATTGTCATTTGGATTAAATTCCTTCTTTGGAGAAATTTTCATCGAAATGAATGGTAAATTTACTGGACCAAATATCTCTCTAATAGAACCTATCTCGTCAAATTCTTCAGTAAAAACGGGTCTATTAGTTATCTTTTCTAAACTGTTATTCCAAGACTTTGCTCTAAAAATCTGATGTTTTTTAGATTGTCCAAGATAGTACAGGTTTAACTTGATATACTTCTGCAAACAACGACCCTAATATTATTTAAAATATAGAATAGTGAATTGGTGGTTAATATTTAAATATAACCATTATTTAAAAAGGAATAATTTCATGAATTTTAAGCAGTAGTGAGCGGTACAATGTTAATCTGTGTTAATAAGAATGATAGAAAATCTAGTAAATTTAATTATTTTTAATTATAAATTGAAATCTGATTTTAAAACCTAAATATAGCGTTTTTGAAATTGATATTTCACAAGACAATCGCATGAATAATCCTTATCACTTCTTATTAAATGGTTAATGTCCTGAGTCAATACAAAATTTTTTAAAGATTTTATCATAAATTCATTACATTCTCTTTTTAAACAATTATGAATTCCTCGTTTAGTACCTGCGCCAGAAGGAGATGATATGATCCTCACTTCTTTTAGTATATCTCTTTCATGACACGCTTTGACAATGCATTTAAACAAAGAATAGAACCAAGGAGGACGGTATCTATTCTGAAAAAATAAATACTCCGTTAGCGTATTTTTTTGGATATTGATTGGATTAATTGAAATAGTATTCACCTTTAATTCTGCTAATTTGAGGATAGAGCTAACGCAATCGTCGATAGCTGTTTGCTCATTTAGAAACGGAGGTTTAAACAACAAATATGTTCTCACACCTATACCAAATTTTTTACATAGATGAATAGCTTCTAAAAATTCTTTAAAAAATAAACCCTTATTTATGTAGGCATTTCTAATGTGATCATTTACCGTTTCCAAACCGATTGCTATCTCGATATATATGTTATCTAAAGTACTTTTCATTTTAGTTAATTTTTCTCGAGTAATATAATCCACTCGAGACTCTATAACAACTTCTCTAATCTTCGGTATCTCTGCTATCTTCTTATATATATAATACCTAGTGCTTTCAGAAATTTCATCATCATCAAAGAAACTTCCGGAATTAAAAATCTTTAGTACAAAATCTTCCACATCTTCAATAATTTCTGCGAGTTTTTCTTGAAAGGCGTAATCAATTTGATTTCTTATATGAGCTTGATCGATTTTTTCAAAAGTAGAATCTTGGATATATCCGCACATAGAGCATCCACCACTAGGACCTATTGCCCAGCTACAACCTCTAGTTCTTAATATAATTGTGAATTCCTTTCCCTTTTTCTTAAGTAAACGATCTTCCTTTATCCAAAAACTTATTGGTTTATCTAATTGATTTTCCTTATAGCTATGTTTCTGCTTAATAGCCTTTAATCTAAAATTCTTTATTTTTTCAACGATGAGGTTATTATCGCTATATTTTTTCGTAGACATTTGCAATTTTCCCTGTTTTTGAATTTTCTATATAATTCGATCCTACGATTAAGCTTCCTAATCCTATAATTTTTTCTTTATTTTTATCAAAAATTATTGTAATATCTTTTGGAACGAGACTTGGACTAAAACTAATTATCCCTGGGCGAAATAAGGTATTCCCACTAATTTTTTGCCCATCAAAAACAATATAGTTCGAATTTTCGCTTAATGGCAATAGTCTATTTGCTCCTATAAGATTTAATTCTATTTGTCCAGAATTAATATTAAATTTTCCTAGTTTTTCTCGAGTTAAGAAGTCGCTTATTTCTATTTGATGACTTCTATCGTTTCTCCAAGTTTTAATTCCATTGTAAAATATTTTTTTGCCAGTATTAGGTCCAAATTGATAATCAATAATTTTAAAAAACTTGCGAGTTAGAGTTTTTAGGAAGTTCTTATTATCAGGAATAGCACCATCTTGATTGTATGAGTCTTTAAGTTCACTTATTTTCTCTTCTAAAGAAATCAAAGATTCTTTGCTTGTAAGATTATTCTTAACCTCAGTAAAGTAGATTTTATTCTTTATTTTTAAACGAGCGTTCTCAATAATTTTAAAATATCCTGATTCTTTTACATGACACAATATAGGTATGCTCTCGTCAAATTTTTCTAAAAGAGAGATAAGCATATTTGAAGCAATTATAATCTCTTCACTATCCCATTCCCCTGTCACAGAAATATCATATGAATTCACGGGATAAATATCTTCTAGTTGTCTTGGAATAGCCCCTAAGGGTGATGTTAAAATTATTTCTTGGAAATCAGGAAAATTACGATAGTTCCTTAATACTCCATGAAATTTTTTATGAGATTTTGATTCAGAATATGGTTTTTTTGCAGAACATGGAAGTATAATAATCAACTTTGTCCATGATTCAGGCGTGAACCTTTTAATCAATCTCTCCCGAAATCCTTGGAAATCTGGTCTATTATATGATAATGCACCATGGCAATTAATAACTTTATTTACTTGAGTTAAAGGGGTTTCATATTTTAAAATGTTGAAATATTGCCTATCAAGCACTTTCAATGTAGAAATTATATTCATGTCGTCATATGAGGATTTTTCAATAAAACCCCGAAAATCTTCCATTCTCATATACAACTTGATTTTATTCATATAAGTGTATGCTGAGATTATATTGTGAAGCGCTAGCTGTTCTGTTTTCTCAGAAGAATATTTGCTAGTTAGATTATATTTTAAATTCCTCTTACAAATCGTACATGGGCATGGAAAATATTTAATCTTATAAATTGGAAGTAAATATTCTATTGTATCGTAGAAATTTTCGGCAGATAAATATAATAAATAAGAACAATCAATTAAGTCGATCCCTAAATATATTAAAATCGGATAAAATTTCGGTATAATTCTACCAGAAACCATCAACACTAAATTATTATCGAGCTCTTGTTTGATTTTAAATATGACTTTTAAAATATTCCTAAAATTACTAAAATTGTCAAATAGATCTACTAAATTTAATATTCTTACATTTTCATTATTCTTAATTAAAGGAATGTATAGATCAAATAGTTCATAATAATCATAAATTTTAATAGATAATCCAAAATCTAAATTGCTATATTGTTGTAAGATCTGATTAGATTCTTGTATAAAAGTGTTAATTTCCTCTTCAGCAAATTCTTTATTTATAACTGTTGTTGGAATATTGAATGGAATGGAAGGGATAATGTTGTCTTCTGTAAAAATGTCAATATTAGATGCTAATATTTCCTTAAAAGATTCCATTGAGCCATTATGCGTATAGATAAAACCAGTCTTTTTAAATTTTTCTCGTAAGAATCCAATTTTTAGATAGAAATCTTTTAAAATTAAAAAAATCTCATGATCTTCAAATTCCTCAAGAAAGTTTAAATCGTTCATTAAACTTTTTTTCATTGGAATAATTATGTTTGGGGTTGAAATAAACCTTTTAGATTCTTTTGAACATACAATTCTCCCTACTCTTGAAAACCCTACACTTTTTGTAAGTAATTCAAAAAAATAACTCATATTTTCCAATTAAAGATATTATTCTTAGGTAATTAAATTATTTTATTTCGCCTTTTTAAAACCAATCCTTATTCAGTTTTTGCTCATAGTATTCTACCAATTCTAAATTAAGTAACTAGCTTTGTTATGGTTCAACTTTATATTCGCCTCGTTTATACATTTCAAAAAGGATTCTAGCTTCATGAATTGCATCATCAACTGCTCTATGTTTCTCTGTATAATTAGTGTTGGGAAAAAAATTATCCCAGGCTTCTTGCATCTTTGGATTTTTATAACCTCCTCTTGAATGCATAATTTTACAGGTCTCTTTCGCTACTGCCATAATATCTGGGATATCCTTTTTTATAACAAAACCTCTCGATTCCATAAATCCAAAATCGAACAAATTGTTATATGCCGTTAATGAATATTGATCCAAAATTTCTTGAATTTGATTTTTTAACTTGTTTAAACTAGGTGCCTCTTCAATATCTTCAAATTTCAAATCCGAATTATTGAAAATCCATGAGTCTCTATGTTCTTCCCCAAATTCAGGCTCCTTTACAAATGAGTCAAAAAGAATCTTAGTTTCAC
>DATKTW010000173.1:0-14983 GCA_035530895.1 Candidatus Nanopelagicaceae bacterium | reverse complement strand
TGGTGTCGGCCAGTTTAATAAATTCTCTGTAATTTGGGTAAAGTTGATAGGAGATACCCAGTTTTTGCAACAAGTAAAAGATTCTATTGAAAATATCCTATTTGAGAGATTGAATGTTCCAAGAGATAAACGAACACAATTCAAACCGCATTTGACAATTGGAAGGCTAAAAAAAGACAAAATAAATTATCAAACTTTTAGTGCTTTACAAAACTTGATCAATGAGAATAAAAATTTAGAACTGGGGTCTTTTACTGTCGATCAAGTAAAATTAAAAAAATCTGATCTAACACCTAAAGGGCCAGTTTACTCCGATTTGGTTTATTAAATGAATAAAAAAACGATTAAAGCAATAGTTTGGGATCTCGATGGCACTTTAATTCATTTTAAAATTAACTCTATTAAAGCTCGAAGGAATGCGATAAAAATCTTGAGGAACTATAAAGTTCCAATAAAAGAATTATCTATTGATATGTCTATTCTAGAAGCTATCAAAATCTCTAAACAATTTTTTATCGAATTTGGATTTTCTTCTGAAAAAATCAAAAAGATTATTGAGGAAGTCAACAAGGCAATAATCGAAGTTGAACATGAAGCGGCGATTAAAGCTACATTAATAGAGGGGATAGCTGAAGTATTAGAATTTGCCCAAAATAAAAATCTTTTACAAGCGATCTTTACATACAACACTCATAATAACGTGAGAACTTCTTTAGGAGTAGCAGGAATTACACACTATTTCGATGTTATTGCTGGTCGTGACGATATTAAAAACCTTAAACCACACCCAGACCATCTAAAATATGTATGTGAAAAACTAAACGTACAATTAGATGAGATAGTTATTATTGGTGACACTGGACGGGATATCGAAGCCGCATTATTGACCAATTCTAGATCTATCGCTTTAAATACTAAAATCCCTAGCTTTATTAAGAGAGAAGCGTTTAAAAAAGCAGATAAAATAATACAACCAGACGAATTACCACATGAATTAATAAAAACTCTTGAAGATTTTTTGTAATATAATAAAAATAAATTATAAATACCATTTAATCAATTATTGAAATAATTTCCATCAAATAATCAAAATATAATTCAAAAAAGGTTTAAATTTAAATAATGGGTCGAATAGAATTTGACTTAGACGTCTTAAAACCACACATTCCGTCTAATTACGGGGTTGCTCAAGTATTAAATAAGATTCCTGGCGTTTTGTTTGTCCAGATTAAAACAGATGAGATTGATCAAAAAACAACATCCGTATTTATAACAATTCAAGGTACTGATGAACTATCACTTGAAGCTATTAAAGAAGCATTAGAAAGCATGAATTGTGCTTTGCATAGCGTCGATCGAGTGCAGATTGATAACCGCACTTAATTATTTATTTCCAATTTTTTTTATTTTATCCAATTAACGCAATTAGCGAAAATGTCGTTGCCAAATGCTCCAAATGTGATAAAAGTTCTTCAAGAACGGGGAGAGATAAACGATGAATTAGACTTTGCTTTAATGAATTATTTGATTACAAATAGAGGGGCCGGATATACCGCTTGTCAGCCCCAACTTGTCGAACTTGAGAATGGTAAACAAGCAATTAAAATGAATATTGATAATACTTTTATAGATAAGGATAATAAACTGTTGGGTTTGGGGATTATTGGGACACTTTTTATAGATGTAGAATCTTTGCAAGTTATGTATTGTTCCTCAGCAGAACAACTCGCTAAAAATATAGAAAAACTAAAGAACGCTGGAATTCTGCCCCAAGCTAGACCGAAAGGCAAATATTAAGATTTATCGCAAGTTTTATTCTTTTTAGTAGGTTAAAACTTCATGAACTTAGTTTTAACAATAAAGCAATTAAACCCATAAAAAATATATGGTTTGTATATAAACATTGAATAAGAATCATAATGACAGATAGCGCTAATAATATAAAAGATCTAATTCAAGATTATTTGCTTGATGAAGGGCTTTTAAGAAACAAAATTTCGATCGATGAAAAAAAACTTGAGTTTGGTTTTCAATTTGTATTCCCACCAGGTCCTATCGCGCAAAATATGGTTGTAATAAAACCAAAAAATAAAGATTTAATTATCATTTCTAATCCAATTCAAATTTCTCCCCAACAAGTTGAAGCTTTGAACTCGTTAGAAGATAATAGAAAAATATTCTTCTTCATGGATATCAGAAAGTTTTTCCTCGTAAAAGATGTTTTTTTTAGAATAGATACTCAAAAATTCAGATATGAAATAAGCGATCAGATGTTTCTTAAAAAAGACGGGACTATCTCGAAAAATTCCTTTTTCAAGAGTATTAGAAAAGTTTTTACGTGTTCTGCTTATTCAAATATGCTCCTTAACGAATACTGTTCAGGAAAGATAAGGCCCGAAGATATGGCTAAATCTAAGGATTTCACTTCAGATTTTTCTTTATATTCATAATTAATTAATAACTAAGAGTGAGTAGAATTAGTTTTGACAAATGGCTACAAGCCTTAGGAAAATTAGATTATGTTCAGGGAAAAACAAGACCTGATGTAAAGTGTATCTTATGCTCAATCAAAGAAAACGACGAGAAAGTAGTCTCCTTAAAAATTTATGAAGACGAGATTTGTTTTGTTACAATAAACCTTTATCCTTTCAACCCTGGACACCTTTTGTGCGTTCCAAATAGACATATTACAAGATATACCGAATTAACGAAAAAAGAGCTTTTACATTTGAATAGAGCAATTCAGGGTTTGCAACTATTACTCGATGATTTGTATAACCCAAAAGGTTACAACATTGGAATAAATCAAGGAAATTATGCGGGGGCAAGTATAGACCATCTACATTTCCATGTAGTTCCAAGATATGGCACAGAGTTAGGATTTATTGATATAGTCGGAAACACAAGAGTTCTCCCCGAAGGTTTAGATTCCGTGAAGAAAAAGCTAAATCAAAATGTTAATAAATTTTTAAATAAAGAATTTTTTGAAGACTTCAAGTAAAGGGCGCTCTTTAAAACAAATTACACGCTTATAAACAAAATAAGAAAAAAAAATTGAAAATTTAACTCAAAACTTCCTATCGAGTAGCCTTACGTATGTCAGCAGCTGTTACGCGCTTCCTTTTATCTGCTTTCGTAATTTTAATTGCTTCTTTCGTCGCATCTGCTGCTGCATTTTCAAGATATCCGATTAATTTGTCTAAAGCGTCAGCAGCAACTAAATCAGCGCCTTCCTTTTTCATTAATCTTCGAATTGGTGCTTTAGCTATATAACCTTCAGCTTTCTTTTTTGCAGGAGCTTTTTTTGCCGGAACTTTTTTGGCCATATTTTATTCCTCCACTATTTTTTTTTTATTAAAATGTTTTAATATAGATTATTAATTAATAATAACTACGATTTTCTATTATATAAATATTGTGGTTCGGAACAATAGTTTATGGAAATGAAATTAATTATTTATCTTGGATCTAAAATTAGCTAAATATGATCTGACCGACAAAATACCAATATTAAATAAAAATTTTATTTTTTATTAAATTGGAAATAAAAAATCTTTGATTATTAAAATTCACTGGAAAGCGATTTTCAAAAGAATTCACCTATTTTTTATGGAAAATATAAATCCATTATTAAAGTTTTAATATAATGAAAAAATTGAAAATAGTCTTTTATTAATATATAAGCACTTGAATTTTACACAAGAACTTCTTAGACTCAAATACTTATCTTATTAAAATTATTAATCATTTCGCTTTTGTTGGAGTTATGATAAGTTATCTGCGATTAATTTTTTTTTTTAAAAAATGTATAAATTAAAATAAAAGTTCTAAAATTATTTATGCAATACAAATTAAAAAGGATCAAGATTCCAATCTTGTCATTTAGTCGCAATAACATAAAACTTGAAGAATCTGACATTGAATTTGCATTACAGTCATTAGGATTTACGAAAAACGATTCAAAAGTTTTGTTAGCTCTTGCAAAATATAATATATTGAGTCCAGCAGATATAGCAAAATTTTCTGATGTTGATCGTGCTAGAGTATATGATAGTCTTAATCGATTAATTGAAAAAGGATTTATCCAAAAAGAACCAGTAAAAAGGGGTGCAAATTACCAAGTGATCCCCCTTACTAGGATTTTTAAAACGATTAGAGAGGAATATAAAAAAAAAATTGACGATACTCTAACTATTGAGAAAGCAATTGCTGAATTGGAAATTGATACGGAAGAAACCGAGCCAAGGGTATGGGCTATTAATTCAAGAGAAAAAATTAGAAAGAAAATAAAAGATTTAATTAGTACCGCTCAAAACCGAATATATTTCATAATTACACCTGATTTGTTGATTAAAGAATTAGGTGGTCACGAGTGGATATTAAAAGAAATCTGGAGTAAAAAGTTCTCATCAGACATGGAAATCGTAATTGCCTTGCAATATTTCGAAGAACTTAAGGAAGAAATCAAAAAATTATTAAAAATTTCTGTAAAAATCCATTCAATTGAGGGTGATAATGTCATTCCGTTCGGATTGTTAATCGCAGATTATGGATTTTTGTTAACTACTTTAGATCAGGTAAAAGAAGCTCCCGAATACACATCTGGTTTATGGTTGGAAAACGGTAAACAGAGTCAAATAATAGGCTACGAGCATTTATTTAGACATTTTATTAGCTCAGAAACGAAAGAAATAAAGTTAACTCCCGTAAAATTACCATATCCCGTTTAGATTATTTTAAATAAATCAAATCTTCAAACAAAAATTAAGCTAGTTTAATAGAATTAAAACGGAATAACAAAAATAAAATTAAATTTAAATTAAAGTGTTTAATGATAAACATATAGATAAAAAATCATGGGGATAAATACTACGTGGTATTATAATTTTTTAGTAAAAGCTAGAAGAGGTCGATAGGTTATTTCATACCGTGGTAAAGTTATACTCTGTGGTAACCCAGCTGTAGGAAAAACAAGTTTGCTTGCTCGATATGTCGATGGTAAATTTCACGAGGATTCGGCGCCAACGATAGGCGCTAATTTCCTGATAAAAGAAATTGATTTAAGTAAGATAGTTGATAAGTTAAACTTAGATAAACCTGAACTGAAGCAGGATATTAAGGAAAAAGGATTTAAGTTGTACTTTTGGGATCTTGGAGGGCAACACGATAAATTATACAGCACGGAATACTATTTTGTTCAAGCTGTTGGAGCTATGATTGTTTTTAACTTAAACGATTTATCGACATTCAATGACATAAATTTTTGGTTAACTAAATTAAAAGATTTAAGTGGGGATGTTCCTTACATTTTAGTTGGAAACAAAAAAGACTTAGATAGAAATGTAGACAAATCGCTAGTTGAAGCAGAAGTAAAGAAACAAGGTATTCAATATTTTGAGACTTCTGCGAAACTTAATGAAAACGTTGATTTGGCTTTTGAAAGTCTATCTATTCAAATTTTAAATAATCTAAAGTAATTTTATAAAAGACTAATTTTGGGATATTTTATATTATAACTTTTCCTAAGTTTTATAATGAGTGTTCTTTTAATTCCTATTGCTCCTTTATCAAGGACAAAATCTCGTCTTAGGGATTGTTTTCCAAAAGGATTACTCAAGGATTTAACTATAGCCATGTTTAAAGACTTGGCAAAAAAAGTCCAGAATGTTGATTGCTTCGACAGTAAGATAGTGTATTGCCCTAACGAAGAGATTTTAGAACTAGCAGAAGAGTTTGGATTAATTGGAATCAAAGAAAAACTCACATCTCCACGCAAATCGTTTGATTTAGTAATTAATGACCTGAACACTATTGCAATTAAAGATTATAATGCGGCTAGCACTATTTTTACTTTTTTGGATGTAATATTAATATCCGAGAATAATTTAATGGAAATCAGTAATTTAACTAAATTAAACCAGCTTGTTGTTTGCCCTGCAATTCACTCCGCAGGAATCTCTATATTCGGAAGAAATCCCCCCGATGTTCTACATACCCATTTTTCAAACCCAAGCATTCCTTCGTTTGTTGCCTTAATAAAAGATGCTCAAAACCGCAACTTAAAGATCTCAGTATATGATTCTTTTCGAGCGGGATTCGATATTGATATTAAACAAGATTTATTGTTAGGATTCGAGTATCTTAAAATCTTCGATTTAACTGAAACTGAGACATTTAAATTTTTAAAGACGAATTTGAAATTAGTACTACAGAAAAGAAGTTCAAAGAATAACAGAGATTTTAAGATTAGTAAAATGAAATAATTTTTTATTAGAAATTAAAAGTAATATTTAATTTAATTTCCTGATTTATAACATCCTTTATTGACTTTTGGACCCCTTCTCTTTCAATTTTAAGAGAAGATAAGTATCTTAGATAATCCTTGTTTTTTCTATCGAGATCGTTTTCTAAATGCTCTAATTTTGCGGTATTCAACGAAATTTTATGTTTAATTTCTTCTCTCTTGACTGCTAATCCTTCATGTTCTATCTTTTTTTTAATATCGTCAATTTCAGAGCGGATTATTTTAATATTGTCTATTTCATTTTGAATGGTTTTTTCGTCGAAAATAGCGTTAATTTGTTGAATTGTTTTATCTTTTACATCAGATTTAAGGTTAAGTTTATTACCTTCTAATATATGCCGTAATTGGATGAGTAATGCTGAAAATTTAGGTAGATCTCTGCTTTCATCAGCTAAAGTATTAATTGGGTTCTTTAAAAAGTCTCTTAAGAAATAAATATTAATGTTTGGATTCTTAATTGTATCTTTTTCTAGTTCAAATTTCAACTTTTTAAGAGCTTTTTTAAATCCAAACTGATTGTTAATATTCATTCTTAAATGAGCTAACTTAGCTTCTAGCTGATCTAATTCTTTAAAAAGCTCATTTTTTTCGATTTTTTTGAGTGCTTCTGTTAAATTTTCTTGCTCCGCTTGTCTATCTTCTAATTCTTTATCGAACACCTCTAAGTCAGATTTAGCATTTTCAATATTTTCTTTCAGAGCAAACAATTTCGGTAATTTTTTCAATAGATATTCTGCATCCTTTACATCCGTATATTTTTTTCTTAGAAATTCGTCTAAAATTTTTTGCTTGTTACCTAATTTGCGCGTGATATAACTCAATTCCTTAATTTCTGACTGTAACTGTTTTTGAAATTTAGGGATCGATTTTTTTGCTATGTCGTTGATGTTAGTAAACAGTTTTTTTATCGAGTTTAAGAGATTATACATAGCATCATATGTGATATCTTCTTCAGGTACTCCAACTTCATCGATTTCCTTTCTTATTTTATCAGAAAAGAAGTGCAAAGATTTAAGAGCTTTCTCATCTATATTTCCTTCTCCAGCTTCTATAAAATGATCTGTACAGACCTTAATTTCAACTAAGCTCTCTTTGATATCAGATAATTGCTTTTTAACCGCTTTTTTTACCTTAAAAAATTGTGATTCAAGCTGTTCTTTGTAATAATCTTCAAATTCTTCTAATGAAATTTCAATCATATTTGATCAATTTTAATTTATGAGTTTAAAACTTTTTTCCCATTCATATATTTTTGAAGGACTTTAGGTATAGATACTGTCCCATCTTTATTTTGGAAATTTTCTAAAATGCAACAAATTGTACGCTCTGTAGCAATCGCGGTGCAATTAAGAGTATGTGCTATTTCTTTCTTTTCAGTAGAACCTACTTTACCCATACGTACTTTTAACTTCCTCGCTTGATAATCTAAACAATTACTACAAGAACCTAGTTCTCGATAGTTACCAGATGCTGGGAACCACGCTTCGAGATCATACTTTTGAGCAGCGTTGTCGTTTAATTCACCAGATGCGATGTTAACAATTCGATATGGAATTTCTAACTCTCTATAAATTTCTTCTGCATTCGATATTAATTCATCAAACATAACCCAAGAGTTTTCAGGTTTACAAAAAATGTATTGCTCAACCTTTTCAAACTGGTGCACTCGAAATATACCCAGGGTATCTTTACCATGTGAACCTGCTTCTCTCCTAAAGCAAGAGGAGACTCCTGCATATTTTAAGGGGAGTAGGTCGGGATCGATTATTTCATCGTAATGATATGCGGCTAGAGTCTGTTCTGAAGTAGCAATCATGAAAATATCTTCGTCATGAATTTTATATAATTGTTCTTCAAAATCTGCTAATTCTGCTGCAGCCTTCATTACTTCATGTTTTATAAAAAAAGGTGTCCATAAAGGTTCATACCCTTTACTAATTAATTTATCTAAAGCAAATCTAATGAGTGCCAAATTAAGTAAAACGATATCACCTTTCAAGTAATAAAATCGAGATCCTACTACCTCAGAAGCTTTCTTTGTGTCAGCTCCATTTATATCTTGAATAATGTTAACATGGGAGGATGGTTTAAAGTCAAATATGGGTATCTCACCATATTCCCTGATAATCGCGTTGCTTTCTTCTGTTTCTCCAATTGGAACGGATTTATGTAAATCGTTTCCGACTATATATCTAAATTTTTCACGTTCCTCAAGGTAATCAATCTTTTTCTTTTCAAGTTCATCGATTGTTTCTTTAATTTGTTTTGATTTTTCGATTGCATTATTAGCTTTTTCCTGTTCACCTGATTTTTTGTTCTGACTTATTTCATTAGAGAGGTCATTTCTTTGCTTTCTTAAGTCTTGAATTTCTTGGAGTACATTTCTCCATAATAAATCGAATTCTAGAACTTTCTCGGCATTTTTTGGATTTTTAAATCTTTTTTTTTCAGTTTCGATAACAGCATCTATATTAGCTCTAAAATCTTCTATGTCTCTCAAAGTCCAATCTCATTATAATATAAAATTTCTAAGTTCTATTATAAACAATCATTAAATTAATTTATGCAAATAATTTTTGCGTGTTAAAAAATAAAAGAATTATTCATGGTGAATTCTTTCAGATATAGTTGACCGTAGATAGGCAACTTTTATTTTTTCTTTATTGTATCCTACTTTATCGATAATGTACATAATTTTTATTCTCTTTGCTTTACCTTTCAAACCTTCCTCGGTCATAAATTCTTTAGCGAATTCTTCTTTTTTGTTTTCTTCTTGCTCCACCATAATTAGACCCAATGAAAAATCCATAAAAAACTTAATGTGATTAAAATCTTGAATTAAAATTCCTAGATTTATAATTAAACATATTTTTAAGTCAATAACAAATTTGATTAGAATTTATCAAAGCCTAACCAGAAAAAATAAATTAATTCAATAATTTCCAAACAAAAAAGGTTTTATAAAATTTAAAAATAGAACTTAAAGCAATTTACTGTTTTGGTGATGTTTTAACTAAAGGTGAATTAATTGTCTGAAAAACAGACCACTGACAAGATAAGAATTGGAGTTTATGTGTGTAGATGAGGTGTAAATATTGGAGCCCACCTTGATTGTGATGCTGTTAGAGATTTTGTTGAAACATTACCTAATGTTGTTATCGCTAGGACCAACAATTTCACTTGTAGCGATCCTGGACAACAAATAATAAAAAATGACATTCTAGAACTAGATTTAAACCGAATAGTCGTAGCAGCTTGCACTCCTAAGATTCATGAACCTACTTACCGAGCTGTTTTACAAGAAGCAGGTTTAAGCCCTTACTTCTTTGAAATGGTAAATCTTAGAGAGCACTGCTCGTTTGTTCATCAAGGTGATAAAGGAAACGCAACCGAAAAAGCAAAACGATTAGTTCGCGCTGGTATAAATAGAGCACGGGAATTAGAAAGCGTTCCTTACAAGGAGATCCCCGTAGAAAGAGCTGCATTAGTTATAGGAGCGGGAATTGCCGGAATGAACGCAGCTTTAGACTTAGCGGAACACGGGATACAAGTCTATTTAGTTGAAAAACAAGCAACCGTTGGAGGTAAGATGGCACAGTTTGATAGGATTTACCCTACAGATGATTGTGGTATATGAGTTCTTGCCCCTATTATGGTTAACGCTTCAAAACATCCTAATATCGAACTTTTCACCTATAGCGATATTATCGAGTTTAGCGGTATCACGGGAAATTACAATGTTAAGATACGCAAAAATCCAAGGTATGTGAACGAAAGCAAGTGTACCGGATGTGGCTTGTGTACTACTGAATGTCCTATAAAAGTTCCGAATGAATTTTATAATGGGATTGGTGAAAGAGGTGCAATCTATATCCCATTTCCTCAAGCAGTCCCAAAATATGCTGTTATGGATAAAAGTGTGTGCATTGATTGTAAAAACTGCGAACGAGTTTGCCCCGCAGAAGCAATAGAATTTGAACAAGTACCCGAAATTGTTGAGGTTAAAGTAGGGGCTGTTATCGTTGCTACAGGATTCGATGAATATCCAATTATTGAGACTAATGAATACAATTATGGCATTTCTCCAAATGTTATTACTCAGATCGAAATAGAGAGTATGCTTAGCCCAATTGGTCCAACTGGAGGACACATATATCGAATCTCAGATGGAAAAACACCTAAAACTGTTGTGATGATACAATGCGTTGGTTCTAGATCGCTAAAAGCGAATCCTTATTGTTCATTTGTGTGCTGTAGTGTTGCTCTTAAAAATGCTCAATTACTAAAACAAGAGTATCCCGAAATGGATGTTGTAATGTTCTATATAGATATTAGGACTACTGATAAGGGCAACGAGGAATATTATAGAAAAATTAGAGACGCTGATGTTAGAATGATACGGGGAAAAGTAGGTGAAATAACCGAGGACAAAGATAATAATTTAATGGTACGCGTTTATTCCTCTTTAACGGGGGAACTTATTAAGATTAAAGCTGATATGGTTGTATTATCTACTGGAATGAATCCTTCAAAAGGGACTATGGAAGCTATTGAAGTTTTAGGTTTAAGTAAAGGTCCAAACGGATTTTTAACTGAAATTCATGGCTGTTTGAAGCCGCAAGAAACAAAAAATCTTGGGATTTATATTTGTGGATGCGCAGCAGGACCCAAAAACATCCCATATTCCGTTTCTACAGCCCTAGCTGCTGCTAGCAAAGCTGCTGCCTTACTTTCTCATAAAACCATTATCCAAGAATTAATCATTGCTGAAGTCGATGAGACTTTATGTTTAGGATGCCATAGATGTGAAAAACTGTGCGAATATCAGGCAATAAGCATAAGTGATGACGAAATTGCTCATGTTGATGAAATGAAATGTAAGGGATGCGGAGTATGTATATCATCCTGCCCAGCAAGAGCGATCGATCTTAAATATTATCGAGATAGGCAATTCGAAGCTGAAATCAAAGGAATCGGAAAGAGCGAAATAAACAGTATTCAAAAAGAATCAACAAAAATAGAAAACTAAAAAATGAGGTAGCTATAATCAATGACAGAAAGTATAAATGAGAGAAAAATAATAGCTTTTGGATGCGAAAAATGAGGTTACTCTGCAGCCGATTTAACTGGTACTATGAGAAAATCTTATTCCCCTAATTTCCATTTAATACGAGTAAGGTGTACGGGAAGAATAGGAATTCATCTCATTATGGAGAGTTTCTTAAATGGAGCTGATGGAGTCGCTATCATTTCTTGAAAAGAGGGAGAATGTGAATTTGGAAATGGAAACATGAATACCTACGAACATGTAAAGTTTTTAAAAAGACTATTCAACCATTTAGGTCTAGCTGAAGAAAGAATCCAACAGTATTTTTGCTCGGCAGCGGAAGTTGAAAAATTCATCAAATCCGTAGAAGACATCACGAGCAAGGTTAAAAAACTTCCTCCTCTACCAAAATAAAAAATTAATCCGAATAAGAATGATCCTTCTAAAAAAACCTAGTTAGGAGGTAACTGACTCCCAGCGAGAGTATTCGGAAATTAATATATAGATTAAAACAACCAAAGTTAAAATAAAATGAGTTCTGAGCTTAAAATTACAAAGGAAGGCTTAAAAGATATAGCCGTGACCGTAGATTCGTATCGGATCCGCGTGTTAATAGATGCCAAACAAGAAATTCTAAATTCTGGTGTCTACAACGAGGAACAATACAATAAAATTTTATTCAAAATGTTCGATGATGAGCTTATTAAATATAAGCTCTACAATTTTCTATCTCGTAAAAAATCTAACGATTTTAAGGCTTTAAAAAAATTTTCGGACGAAAATTCTGTAGAAATCAGTAAAACGCTGAGTTTGTTAGAGTTACTGAAAAATGAGAGTCTGGTTGCAGTGAACGAAATCTATGATCAAGTTGAAGGAGATGAAAACACTCCTACTTTGACTACTTTTAAGGATTTTGACATAAAAAGTATCGATGTTGATCCTTCAAAAATAAAATCAATTTATGAACCCGTTAAAATTATTTTTGAAACTCATAACTGCTCTGGATGTGGTTTATGTGTTGGTATTTGCCCTGTAAATTGTTTAAATGTTTACAATGGTTTCGGTAAAATTGATGAGGATAAATGCATAAGTTGTGGTCTCTGTTATTACATTTGCCCACGTACTTACTTACCAGTACGTGTTTTGAACATGGTTCAAGAAGGAGCCTTACAGATTAAAAAATATTCTAAAGTAGGGCACTATTTAGAAGCATATTCAGCAAGGACCAAAATTAACGAAATTGGCAAATCTTGCCAAGACGGAGGAATAACAAGCACTTGTTTGCATTACTTATTTGACGCTAACATTATTGATATTGCATTAGGCGCTAAAATGAGCAATACTCCGTGGAGACCTGAACCAATTATCTTAGAGAATAAAGAAGATATTCTTTTAACCACGGGAACTAAATATGTTAACAACCCAACTTTAAATAGTCTAAGCGAGCTTAATAAGAGAAAAGCTAACTTGGCAGTGGTTGGAGTCCCTTGCATGATGCAAGCTTTACTTAAATCAGCAATCTACAATATTAGCATTCCCGCATTGAATCAAATAAAATATCGCATCGGGATTTTTTGTATGGAGTCATTCTCGTACGAATCTCTCCTTAAGATTTGCGAACTTCTAAATGTTGATGTTAATGATGTAAAGAAAACAGATATAAATAAAGGGAAGTTCTTTGTGTATACTAAATCCGGTGATGAATTCACCGTGCCGATTAAAGAGATTGGGCAATTAGCCCGAGAAGATTGTGAGGTATGTTTCGATCTAACTTCTGAATCCGCAGATATTTCAATTGGTTCTATAGGGTCACCTTCGGGGTGGAATACCGTCCTAATCAGAACTGAAGTTGGAAAGGAACTCTATAACAATCTAATTGAAAACGATTTAATTGAATCAAAAAAACTTTCTGAAGTTAAACCAGGATTACCACTCCTTGAAAAAATCGCTACATCAAAAAAAAATAAATGTACTAAACATATCGATAAAAAAAAAGAAGAAAATCTAAGATTCCCTAGATATTAAGTAATAAAATTCCTCTCTCTTTTTCTCAAATAAACCTTCTTTACTACTAAACCAAAAAATTAATATTAAATTTTGTATTAAGAATTATAAGAATAAGAAACATAATATCGGTAAAATGAGTTTAACTACTAGACCAAGCAACTTTCGGGAAAAAGTGTTTTTTCGAAAACTTCGATCTCAAGTTGATGGAAACGCAAAAGCAGAACACGGATTAACTCAAATAAGAGGAATTGGAATGAGATTCGCTCAAGCAATTGTAATGATTGCAAAAATCGACCCTAATTTAAGGATTGGTGCCATTACCGAAAAGGATTTAAACAAGATTGAAGAAATAATCTTAGATCCTATTACATACGGTATCCCAACTTGGATGGTAAATCGTAAAAATGACCTAGTTACCGGGGAGAACTTACACATAATCGGAAATCGACTCGAATTATCGGTAAGACGAGATATCGATAGAATGAAACGCATTAGAAGTTATAAAGGCGTTCGACACCACCGAGGCCTAAAAGTTCGAGGTCAAAGAACCAAAAGCACTGGACGACACGGATTAGTCGTTGGTGTTATGAGAAAAAAGAGAGGACAGCCAAAAGGTGAATAGAAATCGGAGATCCAAGAAGGTTAAAGAAAAAATTTAAAAAACCTAAACGCCCCTTTGAAAAAGAAAGACAAGCCGAAGAACTCGAGTTTCTAGGAAGATTCGGTCTTAGAAACAAACGTGAGTTTTGGAAAATGCGTACCACACTCGGCAATTGGCGGAGTCTTGCGAGAAAGTCCAGATCAATGCCTCAAGAAAAAGCTGCTGAAGTTCAACAAACTTTAATAAAAAAGTTAGTTAAACTCGGAGTTTTAGGTCCTGATGCTGGATTCGAAGATGTATTATTACTTACCGTTGAAGACATACTAAAACGAAGATTGCAAACACTTGTTTTTGAGAAAGGTTATGCTAAAACTGTCTATCAAGCCCGACAATTCGTCGTTCACGGCCATATTCAAGTAAGAGGCAAAAAAATTAACGCACCTTCTTACATCGTTAAAAAAGAGGAAGAAGACATGATAGGATACACTCATAGCAGTCCACTCTCCACAGTTAAAGAATCTACTTAATAGGTATTAATCATGAGCAAAAATGAAGAAGATAAATGGGCAATCGTTCACATCTTTAGCAGTTACAACAACACAATTGTCACCGCTACAGATTTAAGCGGTGCTGAAACGTTCGCTAAATGCACGGGCGGTATGGTCGTCAAAGCTGACCGAGACGAATCTAACCCTTATGCCGCTATGCAATGCGGCTTTCGTGTAGCCAACGGGTTAAAAGATAAAGGTGTAAGAGGCATTCATATAAAAGTGCGAGCACCCGGTGGAAACAAAAGCCAAACTCCCGGCCCAGGGGCTCAAGCATGCATCCGAGCACTTGCCCGTTCTGGTCTGCGCGTTGGACGAATCGAGGAAGTAACCCCGAAATCTCACGACCACTGCCGGAGAAAAGGGGGCCACAGGGGCCGTCGCGTTTAATTCTCAATTAAATCGTTAACTCGATTTGCCAATCTGGAAGAAATATTTCTTAGGAATCCCTTTTACTTTATCTAGATACTTATTTT
>DATKTW010000172.1:0-8115 GCA_035530895.1 Candidatus Nanopelagicaceae bacterium | reverse complement strand
GTTAAGTTCTTTCTCATCTAATTCATCAATACTTCTTTTTATTTTGAAATTATTACCAAAGTCTAAATTTCTTTGTTTTTCTTCTACTATCGTAATTTCTTTTGTTAACAGGCTTACTTGCCTTACTAAAGGAGCAATGTTTCCAATAAAGGTTACTCTTGACCTATTATTTATCTTTGTAAAATCTATTAAATCTCCTTTTATCTCTTGATAAGGATTGATTATTTCTAATATGTGCTGAGAAACAGCATTTAACGTAGCAATACCAATTATCTTCTTTAAGTCAACGCTTCCATATGACCATTGCAGAAGTTCAGCAAAGATTTTTTTGTTTGTTAAATCACCAGCAAATTCTATTTTTGAACAATCTGTATCCTGTATAATCCCGGGCATGGTGTATGCTAAACCTAGAAATGGATCGTAAGCTAACGCTTCTAATTCAACACCCGTATATCCCAATCCAATAACTACTTTACTGACTCTTGGTGGTATGATTTTATGGTATCTATAAATCTGTTTAACTAATTCGACAGTTTTTTCTAATATCAATATTTTACCTATAATTATTTATTACTTATTTACAATAATAACTACTTTTTTTTATCTTTAAAGTATAAATATTAAAAAATAATATTACAACTAAAAATCAATATTCTTAAGCAGAATTCCTACTTGAAATGATTTTTATAATTAATTTATAGAACTAAATTTTTTTTTCTATTTCAAATCATATTTAATAGTTCATACCTTTACACTAATTATAATGGATGCTAAAGAAAGAATCTTAAAAAGCATGAATCATGAGGAGCCAGACAAAGTACCTTCTTTTGAAATTGCGATAGATAATTTGAAGGTATATGAGCATTATGGTCTTAAATACGGCTATCAAGGAAGTGGAGATCTTTTAGCTAAAACGTTTGATTTGTTAAAGGGAGATACTGCTCTGCTTAAGAAGTTTGTAGATAAATCTAGTAAAGTAGCAGATACCCTTACTCCGGGAATTGAACTCTACCTAAAAGCAGGTATAGACTTATTTTCCCTTTACCTTTCTAATTATCCAGTAGAATATACAAGAGAAGGAATAATTGATGATGTAGGTAGAGTTATGCATTTTAAGAAAAATCCTGCTGATAATATGGATATTCTTTATTACATGAGAGGTCATTTTGAGAATTTTGAAGATTATGAATCTTTTCCTAAGCCAGATCCTGACGATCCTAAAAGAGAATCTGTATATAAAGCTGGTAAATCTATTGAAGAAAAATTTAAAGGAAAGATATATGCTGTGCCTTCATTTTGTGGATTAGTAGAATCGTCTTGGCAATGTTTTGGTTTGCAACAATTTAGTAGGATGTTAGCTCGACCCAAAATCATTAAAAAAATTTTCGATGAAAGAGGAAAATTTCAAGTTGAACTGATCAAACGATTAATTGATTGGGGGGAGGATGGCTTAGTTTTAATGGGAGACGATTATGGATTTAAAAAAGGATTATTAATGGCTCCATCTAACTATCATAAATATGTGTTTCCATGGTTAAAAAGAATGTGTGAAACCGCGCATAAAGGAGGCTTAAAATTCTTTTTACATAGCTGTGGAGATATAATATCCATTTTTGAAGATATCATTAATTGTGGAGTAGATGCAATCCATCCAATCGAGCCTACAACTGCCAATCCCGAATTTAATATCTTTAAATTGCATGAGAAATATGCGGACCAAATTACTTTTGTAGGGAATGTCTCTCCCCAAGATTTAGCAGACCAACCTCCAGCAGTTATCAAAATTTATGTAAAGGAGTTGATAGATAAATTAGCTCCTGGGGGTGGATTTATCCTCAGCTCAGGCCACAGTATAAATCCCGCAGTAAAATTAGAGAACTTTCTCGTTATGCATGAAACATTAAAAAAATATGGCAGATACCCTATCCAAGTTAATTAACATTATTTAAAGATTAATGCGATTAAAATGAAATACATCATAATTGAAAATGAAAAAATTGGTCGAATTCAAGCTAAATTATTAGTTGATAAAAACCCTGAAACATGCAAAGCGATATGGGATAAATTACCTTTTGATCTAAGCCTAGCACGATGGGGTGAGGAGCTCTATGGAGAAATACCGGTTTCTATAGGTATAGAAAATGCTCAAATAGATTGTGAGGTTGGAGATATTGGATACTGGCCTGATGGGAATGGATTCTGCATTTTTTTTGGTCCTACTCCCGCAAGTAAAGATGAAAAACCAAGAGCCGCATCACCCGTCAATATCTTTGCTAAAATTGAAGGGAATGCAAAAATATTTAACCAGTTTTCATCGTTTAAAGGAGTCGTCAAGAGAGAATAGTTATATAAGCATTATCTCTTTTTCTATTATTGATCTAAATATAAGAGGAGATATCTTCAATTTTGATCTTATAAATTTCATTCCATGTATCAAATTCTTCTTGTGTCAATAAATGAAATTCAAACGGATGACTAAGTGGCAATCCCGATTTTTCTTCTATGTTTGCAATTATTTCTGCTCTTTTTAAATGGTTTTTAGGGATATCCGCAATAATTAAAATATCAATATCCCTAGCAGCTACTAAATTTCCTTCAATTATGCTCCCAAATAGATATACTTGAGGTTTTTCTATAACAAGTTTTATGTTCTTGTTGATTATCTTCAAGTATTCTTTATGGTTTTTAATATATTCCTTTGTATCATGAAACATTGTAAATGTCAACCTTCATTTTGAAATCATTCTTTCGCTCCATCCAAAAAGTTTTTAGCTCGCTTTAGAAAAAGCTCTACTTCATCTTAATGCATATATAATAAGATTATTTTTTAACTATATAATTTTACTTCAGTATCTAAGTTTAAAGATATTTTAATTATAGAAAAAGTTATATTATTGATAATATATAGGCACAAAACTTAATTTCTTTACATAAATCTCCAATATAAGCTAATTTTTGATTTGAATTTTTAACGATGTAAAGACTAATGAGTTCGATACCAGTAGACCAAGAAGAAAAGTTTAACAAACGCCTTTTAATCATTTTCATGATTCAATTTACGGAAATTTTAGGATTTAGCAGTGTAATGCCCCTAATTCCCCTTTTAGGGATAGAACTAGGCTTGAATTATGTTCAAGTTGGCTTGGTTCTTAGTATTTTTAGCATATGTCAACTTTTCGCTAGCCCAATAACCGGCAAACTTAGCGATAGATTCGGAAGAAAACCGTTACTACTATTCAGTCAAACCAGTACTCTTATAGGATTCCTTCTACTTGGGCTTGCTAATAATGTCTGGATCTTAATTGCAGCACGTCTTGTAGATGGACTTCTAGGGAGTAATATGACAGTTAGTCAAGCGTATATTAGCGATGTGACAGATCCTAAACATCGCACTAAAATTTATGGTTATTCAAGTGCAGTTTTTGGCGCTGGATTAATTTTTGGACCCATGATTGGATCGGTATTGTTAATCATTAGCTTTTCGGCTCCTTTTTTCTTTGCTGCTGGAGTAAGTCTTCTTTCTATTATATTAGTAATAATATTTTTACCCGAATCACTAACTAAAAAAGAGAGCAAAGTGGAATTTAAGTTTGAAGATATCCTACCTATTAAGGAAACTAAGCGTTTCTTTAAATCGGCTGAAATCCGAGGTGTATTAATCACATTTTTCATCTATAGTTTCGGATTTTTTCTTTTTATTACAACTTTTTCTCTGTTTGCTCAAGACCAGGTTCATGCCACTCCTCAAGAGATTACTTTTTATATGGCTTGGATTGGCGTTCTTAGGGTCCTTTTTCAAAGTGTTCTTATCAATCCAATATTAAAGAAGGTGAGTGAAAACATAACTCTGAAATTGGGTATATTTGCTATGATATTTACATTCGCATTTCTTATATTTTCCACTAACTTCTGGATCGTATTCATTCCGATTTCCTTTTTAGCTTTTGGAACAGGCTTAGTTCGCCCGATACTCACGAGTAAGTTAACCAAATCAGTTAAAAGAGAAGAGACTGGTAGTATACTTGGTGTAAATAATGCGTTAAGTAGTGTAGCTCAGATCGTAACCCCAATTCTCGGTGGATTAATCTTAGAATTTCTACTCACACAAATACTTCCAATCATTTCAGCAATTATTTTTACCCTTATAATTATCCTATGGAGATGGTTGATAGTTAGATCGGTTAAAGAAGAAAACTAGAACGAATAATTTATATTATCTCAACAACACGAGGGTATTACAAGAGAACATATGTTTAATCGTGAAACTCAGCTTTCACGAAGATTAAAAAAATCTATACATATAAAATTTATTTAGATAAAAGATAAAATCTTTGTTGATAGGTAGGAAATGCTACTAATTACCGTAATTAAGATTATTAACTTAGCTTTATATTTTTCTTGCATTAATTTTCTTGAATTTTCAATTTTTTTTAAATCGTCTTTATGAGTTCCCGGCTTTCTATCTTCTATAGTCGTGGGATTTATCCCCGGTTCAATGATTACTTGTACTCCCGCCATTCTAACGAATCTAGCGCGGGAGCTTGCTGAACTTTTAACCAGACTGGCTCCAAGATGGATATTAAGATATAGAATAAATATCAATAAAATTGTTGGATATATAGATAATTTAGGGGTGGTTAGTAATCCTATTGTGATAATGAATCCAAATACTGCTAAAACATAACACGATACAACATAATACGGATTATTTTGCGAAAAAGTATAAATAGCTATTCCACAAAGCACTCCAATTGAGATTAAATTTATAATAATAAATAATGTATTAACTTGAAATATTGACGCTGCGAATACAAGGATGTTCGAATTAACAATCGTCATCGAAATATCAAAATATTCTATAAATGCCCTCATTTTTTTCTCTAATATTAAGTAGTTTTATATTAATTGTAAAATAGAGTATATAAATATTCAGAATTAGCATCTTTCTCTCTCTTACATATAAAAAAAATGGTTTTTAAGATTTTCACAAATCTATTTCATTAATCTAACCTTCTTTTGACTAGATTTTTCTAAATTTGAATCTCATAATGAATGTCAAAATAAATAAAATCTAATGTTAAATCAAAATCTACTTTATCTTATTGATCCAATGAGAGAAATTTAAGTATTAGGAATTCTATGAAATCTTTAAAAGTATTTATATTCTAAAAAAAAATTTTACCATAATGGTCGAAACCTATGACTATACAATTAACTAGCATGATTTTGCACGGCATTCTTAACGCCATTCTCTACATAGCTCTGCCTTTGGTTCTCTTCGAAGTAATCGCTATGACGGGTCTTATGTCTTTTAGCCAAGAGTTTAAAATGACTATAATAATAATAGGGATTATAGGCGTTGTTTTTTCAATGTTAAGGCATGCATTTCCTAAGGACACATCAGCAAATCGCCTTATAGCATTTGGCTCAACTGTTTATTCTGGATTCTATCTGTTTTATCTTTTCGGTGGATTTACGCCAGGAGTTCAATTAGGAACTTATTTAATAAGTTTGCCTTCTCTTCAGGTACTTCTGGGTTTACAGATAATTGCTTGGTTATTGTTAGGGTCTTCAGGATTAAGAGCGTTAAAGTATTTAATCGAAGCAATTGAATTACGGAAGAATAAGGAATATCGCGTGAAAAAGAAATTTAAGCTTAGTAATTTTTTTAAAGTATTAGGTACGATACTCAGTCTAATTATATTTGGGTATCTTGGTAGCATCGCTTACAGTGGTTTGAATCTTGATTTTAATATCCATCCTACTTTTGATTTAAATCACGATCCAGGCGCTGATCTTCTAAGTTTAAACGATGATACGGTTAATATAACTGTTACTTTTGATCTTGATAACCAAGGGCTTTATGCAATTTATGATGTTTATATCGACGCAGTATTCAATACAGTTACTAGTACAAATACTTCAGCGCTTCCAGAAGGTGTGAAAATTGGTGAATCTTTAAATAACTACTTTAGTACCTTTCACTCTTTTACAAATAACCTTGATAACAACATAACTCTTGTTATGGATCCAACATATATTCCGGGTTTATTGACGACAGATGCGTCTTTGGCTCTTGAAATCTCGTTTACCACCCTCTACGCCGCAATTCTTATTAGTTTAGATCTAACAGTTGATGTTCCATGGACCCACTTGATCTAATTTCTTAAATTTTCTATTTCTTTTTTTTAAAATCGTATTAACTCATCAAAGCATATTCTTTCTTGAAGTATTAATATTTTTTAGCCAATCACTTTAAATTTGAAATAATTTTATTGAATAATATGAACGACGAAGAACCGCCAAGGCCTAGTGGATTACCAGAGAGTTCTATAGCACCTATGTTTGATACAAAGGACATCTACGGAAAAGAAATGAATTTGGAAAACTTGCTTGAAGAGTACGACGGAGTATTGATTGATTTCTTTCGGGGAAATTGGTGAAGTCATTGTAAAAAGCATCTGTATCTACTAACAGAAAACATTACAGAATTTGAGAGCAGGAATATCAAGTTAATATCAATCGCAAGCGATAGCGAGAGACTTCTAAAGAAATTTAAGGAAGAAAATAATTTCGCTGTTGATATTATCTCTGATCGTGGAGCAAGAATCGCAAAAAATTACGATGTTTACTGGTTTGCTCCCGGCGGAGGAGGAACTTTGAACATTAAACAAGCGGTACCAAGCAAATTTCTGATAAATAAGGATAGAAAAATAGTATGGACATACATTGGCAAAGATAAGACAGACAGGCCTTCAATAAAAATGATGACTACCATAATTGATGAAAAATTGTAAGCCCCTTTATGGATGACTCATGTATAAAAAATGTTGATACATGGGGACAACCTTGCTAAGGTTGGGGTATTTTATTTTTTTTTTAAAAAGATAAGAAGTTATTAATAGGTATAAAATCCTTTCTTCGTTTTTTGTCCAAGATTACCATTATCAACTAGATCTTTTAAAGCTTGAGGAGGTTTATCATCTTCTAAGCCACTATTTTTATAATAGGACATTTCAATATCATAAATCACATCCAACCCGATTTGATCCATAAATTGGAAGGGACCTATTCCCATACCTGTGAATATTTTCCACGCTTTATCGACTTCTTCTAAATCAGCGTATCCTCCTGCCCAAATTTTCATACTTTCTTTTTTAATAGCTCGCCATATTCTATTAAACACAAATCCATAGCATTCTTTTTTAACTATTAGAGGTGTTATATCAATACTCTCAACCCAATTTTTACCTTTTTCAAAGGTCTCATCACTAGTTTTGGTCCCTCTCATAATATCTGCCATTGGCATAGTAATAACGTTATAAAAATGGATATTTAACAATTTGTCTTTTCGAGCTACTTCATCCTCTAATTTTGAGACCGGTATTGAGGAACTATTCGTCGCAATAATGGCATTAGGTTGAGCTGCTTCATCAATTATCTTAAATATTTCTCTTTTTAATTCTAATATTTCTGGAACTGCTTCGATAATTAAGTCTGCGTCTTTTACAGCGTCTTTAATGGTTTCATGTGAAGTTATTTCTCCTGGAGTTTTTTTTCTTCTCTTTAATTTTCTGGAGAATTTTGCTAAATCTTCTACATTTGTATCATAAAGACGTATGGTATATTCTTTTAATGCTGTTTTCTCAGCTATTTGTTTACCTAAATAGCCAGCGCCTATTATAGAAACAATTTTTATTTCTTCACTCATCGATAATCATTATTTAAATTGGTTTTGATAATTTTATTTTGAACGAGATCATATAATAATTTAATTAAACTAAAAATGAACTTGTGATTGAGATTGATAGAAATAGAAGATTTGAATAGTGTCTTAATAATTGGAGCAGGTACTATGGGGCATTCAATAGCCCAAGTATACGCTCAAGCTGGTTTTGAAGTAGATCTCGTGGACACACATCAAAAGAAACTAGACCATGCTTTAGATTTGATCAAGTCAAATCTTGCGGTATTAGCTGAATTCGATAGAGTGCAAAATGACGAAATTCCCTCAATAATCGAAAGAATACACCCAAAAACTGACCTAAAGGAAGCTGCAAATGAAAAGATGTTTGTACTAGAAGCTGTAAACGAAAATCCCGATTTAAAGAAGCA
>DATKTW010000171.1:0-20478 GCA_035530895.1 Candidatus Nanopelagicaceae bacterium | reverse complement strand
CCTTCTTTTTTATAAACTTCCATTAATTCATCCATTGAAGTCATTCTTCCCTTTTTAGCGGACAGATATGCTAAAAGAACCACCGCAACACCTTGTCTTGCCTCTTCTGGCGTAAATTCTGGCTTCTTATCTTCTAAAATACATTTAGCAAAATATGCGTCTTCGTGACCCATGGAGATTTTATAATAATCAGGAAAAGGTCCGTGTTCAATTTTAGGGCTATAAAACTCTCCCTTAACTTCAGCTTCAGGATGAGAGGAAAATATTTTAACAGGTCTCTCCCAGTCGTGATCTTCAAAAATCGTACCTTTTGTTCCATGGAATTCTGTTTTATTTGTAAGCGGATGTACTGTACTAGAGGAAATATCCACTGTTACGATAGCTCCGCATTTATAACGCAATAGAACTATAGCTGTATCTTCTCCTTTATCTGGGGAAGATTTCGCAGTCTTACTTAGCCAACATTGAGCTGAATCTACTTCGCCAAGAAACCAATTTAGCATAGTAAATTTATGAACTCCTTGATCTGCAACTACACCGCCACCCCCTTTTTTGTAGGTAAAACTCCAATCATTATTATCAAAAAATTGTGAACGAGCATAAGCACCTTCATAAGTTCGACCAAGGAATACATCTCCAATAAATCCACGCGCTATAGCATCTTTTATAACTTGATGAGCTGGTAGGAATCGATGATTCTCTGCAATCATGAATTTTATACCAGCTTTTTTCGTAGCTGTTATCATCTCATCACATTCTTCCAGCGTGGGCGCCATAGGTTTTTCACAGATGACATGTTTTCCAGCTTCAGCTACAGCAATAACTATATCTCTGTGTAGATAATGTGGTACTAAAACCATAACGGCATCAATATCACTTTTTAAAAAGGTGTCTAGGTTCGAATAGGGTTCTAATTTTGAAAATTTTGCTGCTTTAGCTAGCTTCTTCTCGTTAATGTCATAACCAGAAATAAATTTTATTTGCGGATTATTTTTGGTTCCCAATTTATGGTAACGCCAGACAGCAGAACCCGCTCCTATTAATCCAAACTTTACAAAATCACTCATTTAATTATCCTCCAATAATTTTTCTTTAATTTTATCTAATAAATTTTAATACGATGATTTTTAATATTTATTTCACAAAAATGTTTTTATCTAAACTTGAGAGCCTCTCACATCCTTTACTCGTTATTCTGTAACAATCTTCAATTCCCACTAACCCTTGATTTTTGAAATTCTGCCAGACCTCAATATCAAGAACCATATTCTCTTCAAATGGTCGATCTAACTTTTTCATTGGGCTAAATAAATGAGTTTCCTCACATTCTAAACCTATACTGTGCCCCGTTATAAAAGCCTTCCCCCTCTTTGTTAGAGATTTATTAAAATTACTCGCATTAATATATAATTCCTTCATATTTAAACCGGGATGAATGTTTTGTTCGCAAAATTCTTGAACTTGTATCATTCTATTCATAACCTCCTCTGCTCCATCAGGTATTTGTCCTATCACTGACTCTCGACTAACATCTGAAACATATCCTTTCCAAATGGTTCCTATATCAAATCTATTAAGATCTCCTGCTTTCAGAGTAGTTCCTACTCCTGGCGCTTCAGGATCAGACGACCCCAAATTCATTGTTAAATGATCCCATCCTTCTGCACCCTCATTAACGATTGTTCTCCTGGCGATTTGTAATAATTCGATATCAGTAATTCCCTCATAAGATGCTTCAATCATATTTAATATAGCTTTTTCAGAAATTTCTGTTGACATTTTTATTCTTTTTACCTCTTCTTCAGATTTGATTAAACGCATATCTAAAAAAGCTTGATCGCCATTCATGAATGTTGCATTTGGGAATTTAGTCTTAAGATATTCAGATTGATAAGAAGGCATAAGAGATTCATATCCTATCTTACTTTTCGATAAACCCCATTCCTCAATCTTATCAGATACAGATACCATAGCACCTTTAGGAGAGCCTATTCCATGAATATCACTTACCCATGAAAATTTATCTACGCTACGAAAAGTGATCCACATTATCAAACTTTCCTCACCGTCTCTCCGAACTAAAGACAAACTTGGGTATTGATTATATAAAACATACAAAATAGGATTTGGAGCTACGTGCAATGTTGGTAAACCAGTTAAATAAAAAACATTTACTGGAGTAGATGCGATTAGCACATCTATATCGTGTTTCTCTAAAATTTTACGTGTTCTTTCTTTATTAAAACCAATTGGTTCCATTTTATCTCAAGCCAGAATAATTTTTTATATTATAATATTTCTTATGAAAATACTTATTTTCAATATTCTTAGGTTTTGAACAATGCAATTAAATCTTCATATTTACCAAACAAAACAAAAACATTTTAAAAAAAATAATTAATTTCTAACAAAAATTCGCTAATCAATATCCATGAAGATATCTAATTTCTGTAATGAGTTCATATCGCCCTTAGTTTTAAGTTCTCCTTCCATAAAGGCTTCCATTGGATCTACTTCGCCGGTGGCAATCCCCACAAAAAGATCAGAGTTAACTTCTAAACCCATTTCAGCGTTTTCATCAAATCCTTCCTCTAATCTTGCTGTTTTATTTTCAAAAATCATTTTTAATTTATAATCCAAGTCTGAAAATTCGAATTGCATAGTCTTATTAAATCCTTCAAATTCATCAGCGACCTCTGGATCATCAAGAATTTTCACCCATTTATTTAAAGCTTCTTTAACTTCTTCATGAGTTGCCAAAAAAATACACCTCTTTACTTTTAGTTATTAAATTATCAATTAAGTTCTTTGTTATTTATTAAAATTATTTTGCTTTTCTTCTTTATATATTTTTATGATACTAAAAATATTATTAGGATTCTCCTAAAATAGTTAGATTTTTCCTTCTTTTTTAAGCATTTCTAACACATCTTGAGGGTATTTAGCTTTAAAGAACGGCATACTTGAATACCAATGGCTTAACATTCTAACCATTAATGATGGTTTATTCTTACTTTTATTATTTTTGTGAAAATATACTCTTCGGTATTTCTCAGCATATTTCCAACCGCTTAACTTCCTTCCTGCTAATCTTGTTTTTGGTTTATATGTCCATGTAGCATAATTAATTAACCAAAATTGTGTTTTATGACAAGCAAGTAATTGATCAATTAAAGAAAAATCCTCCTTTTTAAAACCGAAGAAAAAGGTTGGGCTTAACGTCGAATAAAAATAAAGTGTTGGAGTAAAGTCGATTAACTTGTTATGAATGCAGTAATATATTGCCCTACCTGTATTAACATGATCCATATCATAATAAGCCGTATAAATTGCTTCTGGTGCGAAAATTATATCAGGTTTTTCCGTCTTTAAATATTCAGCAATCTTGTTTACAAATTCTTTAGTAAATTCTACTAAACCGTCAACATACCCAAAAAAGTGTATATTTTCTGGAGGTATTCTGTGAATGCTTTGAGCATTGTATAATTCTAGAGTTCTAACTTTTGCAAGAAAATCACCTTTAAACTTATCATATTGAGCTCCAGGAAGTCCATATTCACCTTTAGTAGTTGAAGCAATCTTGATAATATGCTTCTTTTTACTTTTTGTTGCTAGATAATGAATGAGATGACCACAATTTAGCTCTAAATCATCCGGGTGTGGTTGAAAGAATATTATTTTTGCCAATTTTCTAACCTTACTTTATAGCTTCTAATTCTGCTTGTCTTTTCGCTAAGAGAAACGAGCTTAATAAGATTAAAGAAACGCCAATAATCACATATATGATAGGAAAGATTGTAGAAGGTATTAGTGTGAATACAAAAAAGTATACTATTATTGGTGTAATTTGTATAGGTACTTGCTGAATAGGAATCATTCGACTTGCGTTAGCTACTTGGAATGATTGTTGGATTTTCATAATCCCTAATATACTTGCTGCAATTAATATTACTACACATGCTATAAATAAAAATAACTCACCTAAAGTGGCATTTCCTCCAAAAACATGAGCGATAACCGCCATTAACGGTGCAATCCAAAAATTAGTTAATGAAAATTGGAATCCGGAGGATATTGCTAATAATATTCCTTTCAATTTTTCAATTTTTCTTTGTAAAATCTCACATATGAATGAACCTAGAAATAAAACAATTGTAAAAATAGTCATGTTAAGTACAAGGTCAAAAGCTAGTATATCTATACTAGCAATATCTATACTTAATTCAGAAAGACCTAATAGAAAGATCGCTAAAATCATTACAATAATTCCCATAATTTCTACCTTTTTTAAAGTCTCACCAACAATTTTAACAGATCCAATAGCGAGAAAAATTAAACCAAATGCCATCAAACCTGGTATTAACGCGGGACCAATATAAATTTGAGCGATCATGAAAAAAACTGTGCCTATTGCTAGTTCCATTAATAACCCTGTTATCCAAAGAGGTTTTTTCACTAAACTTCTAAAGAATTTTGCTTCAGGGGCTACTTCATTAACTACCTTTTTTTGGAAAACTAAACCTATATTATTTATACTTCCAGATAATATAGCTAAAAAAACACCGAATAAATATAAAGAACCATCCATTTTTTCCCAACACGTCTTTTATCTTTTTCATTAAGTAAGAATTAGATATGTTGATAAAATATTTGTGTGATTTTATATATAAAACTTTCTAACATTCTTTGGAGATTAACTATGATTTAAATAACATTATTTAGTTTTATTTTTTTGAATCATGGAGCTTCATTTGAATCTCATTTTAGGTTCGATGATTTGAATATATCTATATCTAATTAATTTGATTATATAAATTAGGTTAATTTTATGCTTCGAAATTTTGAATCATCTTAGCAATCATCTCAATTTTTCGAATATCTCCATTAGGCGAGAGCTCGTCAGATACTCCTAAGATTAGATTAGGAAAAAACAAATCTAAAACAGTTTGAGTATATTTTTTTAGATAACTTTTTTTATATTGAGGTAAAAATAAGATTGAGGGAATTCCGTCCAATAAAATCTTATCTCCGATTGAATTTTTGATTTCCTCTAAGCTTACATCTCCTTGAGGCTTTGCTGTCAAAGCTTCTAGTCCATCAAAGGGTAATTCCGCAAAGTAAGGAAGAAAATCTCTCAATGAACCATCTATGTGGATATGACAATACTTTCCGACCCTATGTAATTGTTTTACTCTTTTTTCATAATAAGGAATATGATACTTCTCAAAATAATGCGGAGGACTCAGGTTTGAATCGAGATTTTCACCGAAGTTTATAATTTTTATTGGAGATTTTTCGATTTGATAATACATCTGATCATCCCAATCTTCCAAAAACCTCATAAAATTATCCATTTGTGAAGGGTATCTTTTTAAAAATAATATAGTTTGTGTGAAACCCATGAATTGAGTAACTAACTTTTGGTAAGGAGATTTTGATAAATAAGTACTAGTAACACAACTCTCTCCGAACTGTGCATCAGCAGTTTCATATTTTTCTTTTGAAAAATAGAAAGTTGTATTCTCTAGAATATATTGCATTATTTTTATATCTTCAAGCGATTTTATCGGATATTCCGTTAGATGTCCTCCAATTCCTCCGCCTACTGATTCGATTTGCTTAAGTTTACCGTGAGGGGTTTTAAATAAAAGAATAGTTTCATCTGGTTTAGAACCTTTTTGCCTTATTAGTTTAATATTGGCATCTGAGTTGATTATTTCATCATATAAAGAAATATATAATGTTTCTTCAGAATATCGCGGGCTGGCGCACAAATCAGTATAAATATCAATTTGCTTTTTACCATAATAGTGAGAAGGAATATTAGAAGAGATATTGCTTTTCCTTTTTGAATATATTTTATTTCCAAGATACCAGTAGTATATTCTTGGACTAAAAACAATCTGATGCGTTTCCTTTTTGGCAAAAGTGTTGAGGATACTTTCACGTAATGTCATCTTTATAGTTAGACTGGTCCTATTATTATTTATATACCTAAAATCTTTTTTGCCTCAGAAGGATCTGCAGTTTCACGCCCCATTTCTTTGCTAATTCTTACCATTCGGGCCACAATTTCAGCATTATCTTTAGCTGGAACACCTTCCTTGATAAAGGGAAAATCTTCTGTACCTACTCGTACATTTCCACCATGCTGAATTGCTAATACCGCAATTTTTGTTTGTTCCTTTCCCATAACACTGATAGTGTGTATACTATCCTCGGGTATATATTTAATTCTATGTAAATATTCATCTGCAGAAGGTGGGGACCATGTTCCTCCAGGCCAATTAAAGAAAAGAGTTAAAACATACGGAGGATCTAAAACACCTTTATCGATTAGATATTTCAAATTCCAATAAGAACCAGTATGCCATATTTCCCATTCCACTTTAATATTAAACTTTTTACAAGAGACGCAGTATTGCTCTAACTCATCAAGATCATGAATGACATTGATACTCCCTTCTGGAAAATGCTCTGCATGATGATTTGCAATAACAGAAAGCAAATCTGGTTTTGCATGAAAATCCGGCGATCTTTCTTCTATAGGATAACTCGACATTCCTGCTTGGATTATAATATCACATCTTTCTCTAATTCTTTTGACAGTTTCTTTCTCTTCTCCTCTAGGTAAGTGAACGTGGGCGATTGCTGCTCCTGCTTCATAGCACTTCACTATATCATCAATTAAATCATCAGTATTTTCAGCCCAATTCTTCAAATCTGGGTATATCCAGGAATTAGCAGTAGTTGCGGTAATTACCATCTTCTCAAATTCATCTTGATACACGACCAGAAACATCTCCTTTCATTATTTTTCTTACTTCATCAACCGTAACTAGATTGAAATCCCCGAAAATGGTATGTTTTAAACATGAGGCAGCTACTGCAAAATCTAATATTTGTTGATAATCTTCTTCAAAATTTAGAAAACCATAGATTAAACCTGCAACGAATGAGTCTCCAGCGCCAACCCTATCCACAATATGAGTAATTTCATAATGAGGACTAATAAACATCTCTTTTCCATTGTATAGCAGACCTGCCCAAGTATTGTGACTAGCAGAAATCGATCCTCTGAGAGTGATCGCAACATTTTTCAAGTTTGGAAACTTCTTGATCATTTCCTGTACAACAAATCTATATTTCTCTGGATCTAATTTACCAGAAGTGACATCTGTATCTGGAGCAAGAATGTTGAGAGTTTTTGCAGCATCTTCCTCGTTTCCGACGGCAATATCGCAATAACTCACTAGTTCAGGCATAATATCTAAGGGGCTTTTTCCATATTTCCATAATTTGCTTCTGTAGTTTAAATCACATGATATAGTAATTCCCCTAACTTTTGCTTCTTTAACGGCATTAAGGCATATTTCTGCTAGGTTATGAGAAATTGCTGGAGTGATGCCAGTCCAGTGAAACCATTGCACATCTTTAAAAATATCATCCCAATCAAATATACTTACATCAGCAGTCGCAATGGCAGAATTCTCACGATCGTAAATTACTTTACTAGATCGAGCAGAGGCTCCAATCTCTAAGAAATAAATTCCGATTCGATCACCTCCCCTTAGGATTTTATTCGTATTTACACCAAATTGTCGTAGATATTGAATACAAGCATCTCCAAGATCATTTTGAGGTAGTCTTGTTACATAATCGATAGGAATGCCAAAATTTGCTAACGAAACTGCAACATTAGCCTCCCCACCTCCATAAATAGCGTCAAACGATCTCGTTTGTGCGAATCTTTTAAAGTTTGGAGGTGATAACCGTAACATTATTTCTCCTAATGTAAGTACTTTATGATTCATGATGGTATTCTCTTTCCTTTAAGTTGAGTATTCCTTATTTATACCGAGATATAATGGTAAAAGGTAACTTAAATATTATAAGTCAACTAGTTATTAAATTTTGATGATATAATTTGACTAATTAAGAATAGTATTAAAAAAAAAAAGATTTAATCATAGATACCTAGATTTTTGAACCACAACTTTCACAAAAGTTACCTTCTGAAGGTAATTGATGACCGCAATAAACACAGTATCCTTTTCCTTTCGTTTCTAATGGCTCTGCTAGCTTTTTTGGAGGAACTACATATTCTTCTGATTTCACATAAGCAACTTTTTCACCAAGAATTATCTCTCCCGTTTCTGAGTTAAAGCGGTATCTAATAGCTCCTTTTTGACGCAGGTCGATAAGAACTTTAAGCACATCCTTAGGTTTAATTCCGACTTCAAGAGCTATATCTTCCAATTTATGATTACCTTGATTATCGCGATCCAAGATTGCAACTCTCACAGCTTTTTGGAATTTATTATTAGTATAATACTGCTGAACTCCCCCAAGCATTATAAAGAAGGCAGGAATGAAAAGCCAATAACCCCAAGATTTAAGACCAATAAAGTCAACATTGAAAGCTAGAAAAAACAGGGATAATATTGCTACAAATAAGAAAACAAATCCACATCCTAGCGTTTCAATTGCGGCTTCGTATTTTTGTTTGGAATAGTAACGATTTTTATAACTGTCACTTGACATGATTTCTAACCTTTTTTCAATAGTAGAAATTGTAAATAATGAGATGATTCATTTATTTAAAAAGATTTGGAGTCCAATTTATAATGATGTTTTACAAAAATATATTTAAAAATTAATTTTTAGAATATATCAAAAGCCTTTCCCATCCAATAGACGACCAAATAGCTATTAGGTATTACTTGCGTCAAACCATTTCCTGTTGGATTACCTCCCGTCCCAAAGAATTTACTATGCTCCCAAAGAAAGTGATGAACGCCCATTTCTGAGATAGTTAAAGGGAGTTTGTATTGAGCATCGCTTGGATCTTCGAGATCGATTAATTCTCCAACCCATGAGAAAAGAGTCCCATATATGTTATTTTCAAAGAAGTCAACCCACTTTGCTCTGCTCGGATCTATCTCCATAGCGGCTATTGCGGGATTTAAACTAGTTGCTCTTGTTGAATTCGGTCTCACGGTTAAATTATAGTTTCTTATCCCATTTCCCCATCCAGATGTATTAAATCTCCACAACTGATCCAAAACATCCCACTTTATTGTTTCGTCAGTATAACTAGGATCTTCAAACAAAACCGAATCATCAATCATTTTCATAAAGGTCAGGTGAATAATATTAAAAAAGGCATTACGGTGGTATCTTAGGAAACTATAGAATCCTTCCTCGAATCTTCTTATATAATGGTGTTGAATTAGAGGGTTATCTTCTAAAATAATTAACGCAAACTCTACATCCATGCTAAAAGCTAGAGCATAAGTGTCGTACGCAGTATTACTAGCTGATCCCATGTGACCATTGTGCATAGACATGATTTTTGTTGCTGCATAATGATAAAGCGAATCATATCTATCTGGATAAGCTGTAGCTCCTATGCGAAGCAAGGCTAATTGCCACATGCTCTCCCCTAATATCGGATTTAAATCTGATCCAACAGGTTCACCTTCTCCACCCAATACAAGCCAATTTGTTTCGCGAAAGCCTTCTATCATTTGAGCGGTTAATAACTTGATTCTTTCAACGCACCATCTGCTTTCTTCATTGGCTTCAGGATTGATGAATTTTAACACGCTAGCAAATCCCAGATAATATCCCGCTAGCTCGTCACGAGAAGTATGTAGTCTTACTCTCCAATTTTTATAAATTCCTGTTCCATTAAAGTGTCGGGGATCATCTTGGAATAGCCATTCGTGATATTTCCTATTTTCTGGAGCAGATACAAATCTTGCAGGCATTCCAGGGTAATCTGGACCAATACCTCCATTAGGAGCAGCAAGCATGTTGCTGAATCCTGTAACACATTTTTTAACCATACGCGTTGCATTATTTAACTCATCCAAATCGCTATTATCCAATGCGTATTTATAACGTAAGCATTGAGAAGCGAGTGTATAACCTAAATGCAAATTTCCATTATCGGTCCCATGATAGCTTTGAACTTCGTTATACGAGTCATTAGTGAATGTAACATCTATACTTATGTTAGTCGGAATGTGCCATTCTTCTAACAGATAATCGTATTTATCAGCCATTTGGTCTAAATAAGTTTGATTTCCTATAATTTGATCTGAGGGAGTGAAAAAATCGGTATTTGGAGGTTCAAGGTGTAGAGTGAGCGAAGCGAGATCGTCGAGAACACTAAGACCAAAACCAATAAAACTAAAAAAGCTTATTACCGGGATCAAAAACAGAAATGTTACCACGATATTTTTCTTTAAAAGGTTTTTTCTTGTTCTTATTCGCATTTAGACCACTACTCTTTCACAATTGATATAAAATATCTCTAGTGTTTTATTATGTATTTATTTTCACTTTAGTATTATTTAAATTTTTAAAAAATGAAGCCATGATGAATCATCTTTTAATTGTTTATATATTTCCTTAACTCCTAAATCAACTCTGAATTGGCTTTTTCCCATTTCTACAACTCTTACCTTCCAATTATGTTCTTTTATCCCTTTTAGAAGAGCTTTAGGAACTTCTATTTCACCCCTTTCGGAAGGTGAAAGATTTCTTAAAACATTGAAAATGTTTTTAGAAAAAATGAATACGCCACAATTATTTAAATTAGTCTTCGAGGTTCCGAGCGGTGGTTTTTCAATTATATTGGTACATGTCTTGCCATCGCTATAAATTGCGGCGCCTAAGTAAGGGTCTTCCGTGTAATTAGCAACTAAAATATAATTATACTTTTCATTTTGATGTATCTCAACTACATCTTTATAAATCTTATAAGGCACTAAAATATCTCCCCATGTTAAAAAAAAGTGGTTATTAAAAATAGAACTCTCACAAAGCAATAAAGCTCCTCCAGTTCCATTTAACTTTTTTTGCTCAAAATATTCGATATTTACATTCCAATTCTTACCACTTTGAAAATAGCTAATAATTTGTTCTTTTCTATACCCAACCACAAAAATGAATTCTCGAAAGCCTGCAAATATTAATCCTTCTAAAATATATTCTAAAAAAGGTTTACCGTGAAGATTCAGCATCGTTTTTTGATATTTGTTAGTATAAGGTTGTAACCTCGTCCCTTCACCCGCACAGAGTATTATTGCTTTCAATATGTCTCAACTCCATAACTTGTTTTTATATTGTATGCTTTTCCTCCAGCTTTTTGGATAGTTTTCTTAAGAATCTGTTCATTATTAGGAAAAAGGGCGAACATCGTTCCACCAAATCCCGAACCGTTAATCTTACCGCCAAAAGCTCCGGTTTCTAGACAATCTTCAATAATTTTATTAATTTTACATGTGGAAACTCCAATATTATCCCTCAATTGCTCTTGATGCTGATTTAAGAGAGTTCCAAGCTTTTGATAGAAATCAAGATCAACACTTCGGCTAATTCCTTGTTTAACTAAAGTAATGTGATTTTCAATTAAATTTTTAGCTTTATAAGTAATATCCCGGTTTATAATGTTTCCAATTATCTTCTTTTTATATTCTTCATTTATACTAGACAAATAAGGCTTAATATCTTCTAATTTTGTATAGAAACGATTGAATTTTGGAAAAATCGAATTTAAAATCTTAAATGCGTTTAAAGATGAAAATTTTGTTCTAACTAAGTCATCTACTGTAGCTTTCTTCTCCATAGAATTTCCTAAAACAAATCCATCAAGAGTGAAATCATATGTTTTTAATTGAGGTTTAGGTTCTTCGGGTTTTAAAAAGATTAGGTTACCAAATACCGATGTGAAGTGGTCCATCATACCGCCTCCTTCTTGAAATTCTTTTACTTCAGTATTATAACCTTCTAATGCCATTTGAAACGGTTCCAATTTTCTCTCAGTTATGAAATTCAAAAAATGTAACCAACAAATAACTAATGCAGAAGAACTCGCAACACCTGCATTAATCGGGATGTCTCCAGTGATTTTTATTTTATATCCTTTATTAAATCTGAATTTTTTCCGAATAAACTGATTATAACCACTTATTAAGTAATCCCTCTTTGATTTATAATCGAGTTCCTCATTATTAAGCGGAATTTCCATGAATTGATTTAAATTAGGTAAATATATTTCGAATTTCTTTTCAGAAATTCTCCTTGCTTCCAAATAAATATACTTAGATATAGCCATTGAAATAATTGGGTAATCTAAATAATCTTGATGTTCACCAAAAAGACAGATCCTTCCTGGAGATTTTATCCTTATCATTTTACCTTATCAATGAAAGTTGAGGAATTGTAAATAATTTTCAATTTCCAAATAATTATATTTCCTTATAGAATAAAGATTTCAATATTTTTTTTATATTACTAGGATATTACTTTTTTTTTTCTTTTTTGGATGTTAAATTTTATTGATACCAAGGTTGATGATTTTTATTTGAGTTTTAATAAATAGCTGAATAAAGAAAGACGAGTTTAATTCATGATACATGATTTCTTAATTATTAAAGATGGCTTACCGCTATTATTTAAGAATTTTTCTATAGCAAAAAATATTTTCTCAGAAACAGATTCATTACTTATGGTTTCTGGGTTTTTTTCAGCACTGAACTCTTTTTCTGACTCTTTTGAGGATTTAGGAACTATTAGCGAATTGAAATTATCTAATAATGATTTAAAATTATCGTTTTTAAAGGCCTCAGGTATTCCAAACTTAATCTATATCGCCACATACGATGAAAAATCCAAACCTGTGAATGTTCTAAGAATTTTAAGGAAAATATCTCGAACATTTTTACAAAAATTCAGCCTCGATGTTGTTTTGAATTGGAAAGGTAATACAAATGAATTCAAATCCTTTGAGAATGTCTTAGAAACTTTTGCAGAGGAAGAATTGAATGAAAGCGATACAGGGTTTAAGGAAAGAATGATTGAACTTTTTAAAAATGTAGAAGTAAAATTAACTGAAGAATCCAATTTACAAGCTCTAAGGAGTAAGTTAGATCCTCCACCTAACTTACCTCCTTACTGTAATCAAATCCCCCGATTCACAACGCTAAAAAAAATTAATCCAAAATATTATTTGACAGGTGAAACTTCGCAAAAAGTATTTTATCAAATCGATGGGAAAAAATCTATAAGGCAGATAACGGAAAACCTGGATTTAAAACATGCGCAAGTCTATAATATATGTAAGAATTTAATAAAATTGGGCTTTCTAAAATTCAGTTTATGAGGGATTTAAGATTGATAAGGTTTTACTCTTGCTTTTGATAGTTGAGTAAAAATGTAGGAGAAGTATTTTTATATTAAATAGAAATTAGCCTTGAACTCTTTTTTGGTGCTGCTTTTTCTTTTTTCTCTCTTGATCTTTAATATCTTCCTCAATTTGTTTCAATTCAGCATCGCTTTTTCCTTCAAATTTAAAAATTCCAACAATTTTACTTTCATCTTTATCTCCTTTTTTACTTATTTTTTCGAAAGATAACGAAACCGGTTTATCTTGATTTAAAGCTAAATTAATGAAATTAATAAAACCTAAATGTTTGCTTGGAGGTAAAGCAAGCTTAATGCACACTTCTTTGTCTTTTTTGGTCGTAGTTTTTAAAATTAATTTTAATCTCAATTGTTTCACATAATTTTTTTATGTATTCTTTTTATTAAGCTATTTAAAATAATTATATTTACATAAAATTTTTCTTTATTCTTTTTATTAAGCTATTTAAAATAATTATATAAAGTCTTTAAATCTTTCCTAAGTCTTTCTGTTTTAAAGAAAAATCTGAAGAGAATTTTTAAAAAGAGTTATAAATCAATGTAGAGATATGAAATATGGCGTCAAATTTTAGACTTCGTAGAATTTTCAGACCACTAGTAAAAAGGGTTGCACATCTCCTAAGTAGAGTGGGTTTAAGTCCAAATTTGGCTACTATTATTATGCTTTGTTTTTCTATAATAAGTTTTTTTCTTCTCGTTTTCTTATCGAATTTGCTTTTATTTTCAATTTTTATCTTCGCAACTGGTTTTTTTGATGGAGTGGATGGAGCAATCGCAAGGGAGCAGGAAAAGGTAACTAAATTTGGAGGATTTTTTGATTCTATAATGGATAGAATAAGTGAATTTATAATATTTTTAGCACTTTTGATTTATAACTGGAATAGCGTTTTATGGAGTATTTTTGACATGAAAATAATTATCCTTATATCATTCCTTAGCTCTATTATGATAAGTTATTTAAGAGCAAGAGCAGAGGTATTTTTTAAAGGTGATTTTGATTTTGGTTTGATGGCAAGATCCGAAAGGTTATTTTATCTAGTGGTCACGATGTTGGTAGCGAATTTTATCGGTTATGTAAACGAATTTTTGTTCGTTTTCATGCTTTTAGTATTAGCTACAGCTTTTTTTAGATATTTCAAAATCAAGAATCTTATAAAAGAACACGAGAATAATATGTAAAGTTATTGAGCTCTCATAAATCTTTTCCCAAGCTAAACTAGATTTTAGTTACTAAAATTTAGTTCAATTATTAATTTATCTCCATCTTTGAGGTTAAAATAATCTCTCAAATAAGGTTTAGCCAAGATTTCAATTGTATTTTTTTCATGATGAGTTCTTTGTATATCGAGTATTGCAGCTTCAGTTTTTTTCTCTGGATTATCTAAGCGAGATATAAAACAATCATAACAATGGACGCTTCCATAAGTCCGCTCTGAATTATTGTCTTTAAATCCCGAAATAATAACAGGCTTAATATATTTTAGTTTTTCTCTTAATAAGTCGATATTCGTATCATTTAACTTTAAATTCAATGTGCCCTTATATGGTAAAAAGCCTAATTTTTCTTGAAATTGTTCAAAGTATCCTTTAATTGCAACATAGTAAGCACCTTCTTTCATTCCACTCTGAACAGAACCAAGTATAACAATGCTTGCAAGAATTTCCTTTAAATTTTTATACATTAAGAGCATTACATCACTCCCTTTTCGGGTAACAACAATTTTTTGGGTTTTTTTCTCAATTTTTCTTTTAATCCACCCGAGTTCCACCAGATCGCTAATTCTTCTCGAAGCAGTTTGCTGACTCAAGTTTAGAAGTTTCCCGAACTCTACACTGCTAATATTAATTGTTTGTCGATATTCTATATGCTTACAAAGTTGATAGAGAGCAAACCAATTAACATAGTTTTCAGGTGATATTTCTCCTTTGTTTGACATAACCTCACTAAAGATTTTAATTCTTATACTGTTCTAATATTTTTTTTTTGATTAAGCTAGAGGAGTGAAGCGCATATTTCTCATAATACGTATCCAGCTTTTTTACTATAATTTTGCTTAAACCTTTTTTGTCTAAATCTCGTTTTAAAGTTTCAAGATTATAGTTTTGGTCTGGACCTAAAAGGATAATATCAGGGTTGATCTCTTCAACAGTTTTAAGAGTATTGTTATCAGATCGCCCCAATCTTGCTTCTTTTACGTTTTTAATGCTCTTGATAACTTCTAACCTCTGGTCTTCCGGTATTATAGGTGTCTCTCCAGAATATATTTTTCTATTCTTATCAGTAGCAACAATTACATATACATCACCCATTTTAGCAGCCTCATTGATTAAATATACATGACCAGGATGAAGTATGTCAAACGTACCAGCAACTAATACTTTCTTCGCTATTTTTTTTCAGCTCATTTACATTTTTTCAAATATAGATAATAAACTAATTTTTAATAAATATATCTATGAAAGATTGTATATTTATTATGGAATTGCAGAATTTTAAGGATGTTTTTCACTATTTTCTATACATCTTTTTAGGTCATTCATTTGAAGCGAAATAGATACATCTCCTCTAGTTTTTTCAATTATATTTCTCGCTTGATCTATCTTGTGTCGTAAATCTTGTGTTAACCCGGAAGGAAAGTCGATCGAAAATAAATTAGTGTATATGTCATCCATACATTCTAACACATCGTTTATATCATCTAAAATTGAATTCCTTATATTGTCCAATACATATCTTCTTAATTCCCCAATTACATCAGCAAGACCTAGAGCATAATTTATTGGATCGATGTTCAAATCACTGGGTAGTGGAAGAGGTTCTTTTGATATGATAGCATAAAACGCTATAGTTTCTGAATACTCTTGTTCTGGAGTTTTTAAATACTTTAAGAAAACCCCAGGATTTTTACTTACCAAAAATAGCATATCTTTATGGACTTTTTGTACATTTAAGACTTTCTGGTGATATTGACTAAATTCCTTTCTATGAATATTTTTTATTGCAATGCTACAATCACGGATTAATGTACGAGATAATTTTAGAATGCTTTCTCTATCTTTATCTAGCTTATCTAAAGTTTCATTTAATTCCGAAAAAATCTTATTAAGCCTCATCCTTATCCTTATGAATAAATATTTTAGTAATAATTAATTTCAATTTTAAATATATTTAATTATCAAAAGGAAGAAAAATATTTAGGATTTTTTATTAACAATTGTCCAGAAGAAGAAAAAGTTGAAAATCCCATGAAAATTTTGTTAATACACTCGGATGGAGTTGAAGTTATAAAGAATAAAGAGGCGACATCTAATCCTCAGGTATTCCCCGAAAAAACCATTGAAATGGACGGTTTAATATTAGTAGCTTATGTTTCTGTAGAAGATCAAGATACTTACGATACAGATTTAATAGCAAAGCAGGGTGCCAAAGTTATAGAAGAAGCAATACTACAGATAACCGATTTTCCAGAAAAGATTAGAATCAGAAACGAAGAAATTAGAGACCATAATCAAAAGATCGCAAACGGAAAGAGAAAGGGAAAAGAAAGAAAATTACTTGGGCTGATAAAAGAACGAGAAATGTACAGAGTAGATAAGGTACTAGTATATCCTTGGGCACATTTAAGTAAGTTTCTAAGTAATGAAAAAAACGCAATGGATGTCTGTCCTAAAATATCTAAGATTTTAAACGATAAGGGGATAGAAGCAAGTTATTCTCCATTTGGGTGGTACAAATCTTTTAAAATTAACTGTATTGGCCATGAAGTAGCTGAAATGTATCGTGATGTTAAGCTGTACATTCAACCCGAAGAACACATAGTAAATGCTGTTTTTAAGGTAATCACAACTGACGGAAATGAATTAAATATAGAATTTGATGAAAACAAGAATGTCATACCTCCTAATGGGTTAAGAGATGAAAGTTTTTATCAATTCCTAAAATCGGAATTAGGATCTGCAAGAGAAGACGAAGGAATCGAACCCGCACATCTTAAAGTTATGAAAGAGTTTGAATTAGTCGATTTTGATGAAAACAGCGATAAAGGAAATTTACGTTGGTATAGTAATGGAGTAATTATGAAAAATTTGATTAAAAACTTTATTGAAGATAGAATAATAGATTACGGAGCTATCTTAATCGACACGCCAATCATGTATACGGTAAAGAATAAAAAATTAACTGCCCAAACCGCAAGATTTCCAGCGAGAGCATATTGGGTAGAATCTGGGAGTGATAGATATTTATTGAGATATGCCTCTGATTTCCTTCTATTTGATATGTTTAGTTCAATGAATCTTAAACCCCAGTATCTCCCAATGAGAGTGTATGAATATGAACAGTACGATTTTAGGAGAGAACAAGAAGGAGAACTTACAGGATTACGAAGATTACGTGGGTTTATAATGCCTGATATGCATACATTATGTAAAGATCTAAAATCGTCAATCGAAGAGTTTAAGAGCCAATATTTCTTAATTAAGAACCTTTTAGAAGATTTGGGAATAAAATCCTACATAATTTTTAGAACAACTCAAGAATTTTTTAGAGACAACAAAGATTGGATTAAAGATTTGATACAGAAAGAAGGACAACCCGCACTATTAGAATTATGGGAAGAAAGATATTATTACTTCGTATTAAAGTTCGAAAGACCTGTTCTTTCAGCTCAGAATAAAAGTGCTACTCTCTCAACTAACCAAATCGATGTAGAGAGTTCTTTAGAGTCCATGATCGATAATAAAGGAATCAAACGGCAGAAATATAATATTAATTTTATAGATGAAGATGGTGAGACGAAGTACCCCGTTATTCTTCATAATTCTCCAACAGGAGGTTTAGAGAGAATCTTGTGGGGTTTAATCGAGACGGCAATACGAGATAAAGATAAAATAGTTCCGGGATTTAGAACTTGGTTATCTCCTATCCAAGTAAGGATTTTAACTATAAGTAATGATCAGCATGATTATGCTGAGAAAATACTCGAAATTCTCAGTAAAGAATCCTACAGAGTAGATTATGACGATAGAAATGAAAAATTAGGTAAAAAAATTAGACAATCCGAAATTGATTGGATTCCCTATACAATAATACTCGGAAAAAAAGAGCAAGAAGATCAAACTATTTCAGTAAGAAAAAGGCTAATAGGTCATCCAATAGGTCCGAAAAAGGAAACATCAAAAAATGTTAACAATATAAAACTAAGCGAGCTTATTGAAATGTTAAACGAAGACACTAAAGGATTTCCTAAACATAAATTACCTAAACCATTTAGAAAATTCTCGACTAAGGTTTATTTCAGGAAGTAAAGTTATATATACAATATGATTGCAGATGATTAAAATGACGATAAAATGTATAATTATTGATTTAGGAGATGTTATAATCGATTTGGATTTTAGTAGGTTTTTCAATGATGTTATTACACCATCTCCGTTGAATAAACCTCAAACTCCAATAATGTTAGAATTTTTTCGCCAATCAGACATATATCATCAAGGTAAAATAACCGATGAAGAATTTTATAAACAATCGTGTGAAGTTCTAGGAGCTTGTGCTCTCGACCAAACTCAATTTTTCGATTCATTTAATAGCATCATTGATAAACTTAATTTAGAAATGGTCGATTTGATAAAACGGATTAAACTTTTAAACCGTTTTAAAATTATCTGCATGTCAAATATTAACTCAAGCCATTGGAACTACTTGAAGAAACAAAAGTGGGATATTTGGGAAATTTTTGATGAATTTTTACTTTCTCATGAAATTCATCTCACAAAACCAGATCCGAAAGTTTTTGAACTAGCCATAAAAAAAGCCGGATGCAAACCAGAAGAAATTTTATTTATCGATGACGGTTTAAATAACGTCCGATCAGCTAGTGATATGGGTATAAATTCGATAAGATATATGGGATTAGATAAATTGGTTGAGGAACTTCTAGAATACGACATAAAAATAAGTTAATTATTTATTTAAGGAGATAATTCATATAAGATTATTCTTCAACTGAGTTCAGGCAAGCTCGAGCAATATTTTCAAATGCAATCTCAACTTTTTCACCTGTTTTAGCAGATGTCTCTAAATAATCACAATTTAATCTTTTTGCTAGATCTTCTGCTTCCTGTCTCCCAACTTGGCGTTCTAAATCGATCTTATTCCCTACGATGATCATTGGGATAGATTTTTTCACCGTCTTTTTTATACTACTGACCCAACCAGGAAGTTTTAAAAGAGATTGAGGACTAGTTACATCAAATACGCCAAACGCTGCATTACTTCCCTTAAAATAAATCGTACGCAATTTAGCGAACTGATCTTGTCCTCCTATATCCCAAAGTAAGAGTCTTACATCTTTTTGGTCGATTTCTATGTCTTTTATCAAGAAGTTTGAGCCTATGGTTTGTTTCAAATCAGTAGTAAAGTAATCTTTAATGTATCTAATTAGCAGACTTGTTTTTCCAACATTTCCAGGGCCGAATAAGCAGACCTTAAATTTATATGACGTATTACTCAAAGGTTTCACCAATAGCGTGTTCTATGTTTTGGTTGTAGAATGCTTACTTTTCAACCTAAACAAGGAGAAATATTACAATTTATGTTTGATTACTTTTACTATATTTCCTATTTATAATTTGTTACTTTTACTATATATAATTTACTTAATGCTAAAATTAATGCACATACACATTTTAGAGATGAATAAAAAATAAAAATCTTTTAGATAAAATTTCGTTACTGTTCCCTTATTTACGCTTCTTTTTACCCATTGTTGCCATAGCTGCCATGAGCCATTCTGGTGACCCAACCCCATTAGCATATTCCATCCAAATATACATTAAGAATCCCATTAAGCCTACATAGGTCAGATCCGTGATAAGAAAGAGGGCGATACCAAATTGTCTACTGAATAAACCGAGGAATATTTGATGCACGAAAAACAAACTTAAAGATACTTTTCCGTAGTATACTAGCATTTTAACAAAATTACCATACTTTTTCTTAATATCAATGAAGTAAAAGCTAATGGAAATAACTAATAAAGCAGCACCTAAATTATATACCAAATTTGGGCCTCTTCCTCTAATTAAAAATTCGGGCATTCCAAAAATTACTAAAAATTTTTGTCCGTTTGCTATATCTAGGAGAGCTATATTAGGGTATTCAAATACACCACCTAATATCGTTTCACGGGTATATAATTGAAATCCAAGTCCAATACCAATTAAAATTAAAATGATACTCCATATCATGAATATGCGATA
>DATKTW010000170.1:0-3672 GCA_035530895.1 Candidatus Nanopelagicaceae bacterium | reverse complement strand
GACGATCAACATGAGTTTGATATAGTATTTGTTTTGCTTAATCCAAATTTCATTCTAATTCTCATAATTGTAGTATCGTCATCTTTGATATTTATCGTCTCTATTGCCGCTGTTCTTTCTCTAAATGACTACAAATATTACTGTAAAAAAAGAAGGGCTCAAATTTACCAAAACCACAATTTATCGTTTGATAAGATTTTTGAAAGTGAAATTCGTAAGAAAATAATAGATACAATTCTTAAAGAACCAGGAATTCACCATAACGATCTCCTTAGAAAATGCAAAATACATAGGGGGCAATTACAATGGCATTTATCTGTGTTAATTCAATTCAATATTATAAGAAAGGAAAAATTAGGACAATATTCAATATTTTATCCAATTGATTATGAAGATCAAAACACAGATTCCAAAAAGTCTCTTCTTAGGTCAAAACAGAGTACAAAAATCTTGGATTTGATTGAAGCTCAACCAGGGATTTATTCAAGTAAAATTGCCCATCGACTAAATTTGAAGAGAAACTCAGTAAAATACCATATTGACAAACTTTTGAAAAATCATTTGATATTCGTGAAAACAGAAGGTCGCAGGAAACACTTATTTCCAACATAAGATGTCTATTTGAACTAAATCCATGAAACTGAGATTTTTCATCTCCATCTTTTTATTTTTATAAATTAATATTTTTTCATATAAAAAGTATTAAAAGATAAATCCGCAATATTAAAGCTGGTATCGATTTTAATTATTGGACTCCAATAAAATTTAATTACAAATGTAATATCTTTTTATTATATCTTGTTTTAATACATACCGAAAAGTGAGAAGTTTTATGGCAAAATATTGCGTCTATTGCGGAAATCCTCTAAAAAGCGAGGATCAATTTTGTATTATCTGTGGGAAACCAGTGTTAGCAGGTGTTAAAAAATCAGAAAAAACAGAAGTTGCGAAAGCTAAAGAATTGATTAAGGATAAGAAAACACCCAAGAAAGAAATCGTAGAAGAAAGTTTTGCAGAGGAAGAGGACGAAGACTTATCTGAAAAACCGGATAAAAAAGCGAAAAAGAAAAAAAAAGATGAGGAGGAACGGGTTGAGAAACCTCTCCCGTTTGAAGTAAAAGAACAGATGGTTTTAAACATTGAATACAACGATATTAAATTAAATAAAGAAATCTTAGTTGGTAAACTAAAGGAAATTCAAAAAGAAATAAAAGATCCCCGATATGATGTAGATGAAGAATATAATAAATCGATTAACATAAAAGTTACTGCAATAAAGACTTTAATATCAGAGCTAAAACAGAAAGAGAGCGAATTAGAGTCAAAGATGGATAAACCCTTTATAGTCCAGAGAATTCAAGACGATATAGATAAGAAAATTTATCAATTGAAGAACCTCTCAAAGGAATTTAAACTTCATAAAGTGGATAAAGATTCTTTTGAAAAATTACGAGAAAAATATAAAGAAGAAAAAGCGAATCTCGATTCTGAGAGAGAGGATTTAGTAGTAGGTATGAAACTTTGGATTAAAGAACTAAAAATCGAAAAAGTTGAAATTCATGCGGAAAAAAATCTTAACAAAGGAAGATTTTCAGCAAAAGAAATTTCTGAAGAAGCTTATGAAGCAAAAAACAAGGAATTTGAGATAAAAGTTAAAAAGATCGATCTTAAGATCAAGACATTAGAAGATCTTACGAAGTAATCTAAACCTAAATTTTTAATTTGTTTCTAATATTATTGCAACTGATAATTATGAGAAAAAAGCTAATAAGTTTTATAATTTTTATAATTGCATTATCACTATTAACAATAGGGCTTGTGGGTGGTGAGTATCTTATTATTAATTCCCTTTACAATCAGATGAATATCATTCCTTGATTTGTTACAAAAAAAGTTAGTCCCAGCGCTTTCCCTTACCTGACGCAACGGAATTCTCTAAAAATCCTTTCTTTTGGTATACTTTTTCTTGGGATTTTCTATACTTATTAGCGTCTTTATAATGTAATTTACAAAGATAAATTTTGTGTTGCTTATTCTCTATGTATTTTAATTCCGCTTTCTCTACGTACGACTTCCATTTATTTTCCGAGAGCGATCTTATCGCAATTTCTTTACAACCTTTGATAGAACAGTTTTTAGCTTTGCTTGCGATAGCGCTTAGGTCACCTTTTTCTCTAAGTTCTTTAGGCAGCTTCACTTTTAACCACTTACTAAATATTTTATTACGAACGAATATTATAATCATAAAATATTTACCATCTTAAAATTTTTCCTAATCTAAATGGATTCTATAATTTTCAACGAAGCTCTCATCAAGAGTAAACTTTTTGATTGCGATTCACCTTCACGTATTTCACTTAAAGACGATTTTTTTACAAGGTCGGCAGTGCTTTTTTCAATAATTCCTTACGAAAACAAACCTTACGACTTAATTCTCATTCATCGTTCGAACTTGGGAACAAGGCATAGGGGTGAAATGTCATTTCCTGGAGGAAAATTTGAAGAAGATAAGGATAAAACATTAAAAGATACCGCACTACGAGAAACTGGAGAAGAAATTGGAGTATCTAGGGAAGATATAAAAATTATTGGGTGTCTTGATGATTTCCCAACTATGACCAAGTATATTATAACTCCTTTTGTGGCGGTTATTGATAAAAATCAACAGCTAATAAGAGAAGAAAGAGAAGTCCAAAGAATATTGAAAATTCCTATAGACTTTTTCACCAGTAAAACTCAATTTCGAGAACAATCTATTGATGTTGATGGTAATAAATTTCCAGTTTTTTATTTTAATTACTTTGATAAAGACAATGGTCAAAAATATACTGTATGGGGAGCAACTGCCTACATGATCGTGACTTTTATTGAAACCATATATGGATTTACTCTATCGAGCTTAGGACTTAAGCGATTTAAGCTGGAAAAAATCAAAGATTTGAAAGAGTACATAAAATACAGGGACAAATTTACTAAAAAGTTTTAATTAATTAACCATATAAGTGAAAAGTGTTTAACGATGGAATTTATTTTTAACGAAAATTTGATCAGAACGAAATTGAAGGATTTTGATTCTCCAGATCGTCTTTTTCTTTCACATCCCCGTTTTATTAATTCCGCTGTCGTATTTCTAATTATTCCGTACAACGATAAACCATACGATTTAGTTTTAATTCGAAGAACTAAAAGAGCTACTGATAAACATTCAGGTGAGATGTCTTTTCCTGGAGGAAAATTCGATCCAACATTAGATACCTCTTATGTAGATACAGCCTTACGAGAATTATACGAAGAACTTGGAATTCCCCGAAATCTGGTTAATGTTTTAGGTTGTATTGACGACCACCTTACACCTAAAGGTTTTATTATAACTGCGTTTGTTGCTTTTATTAGCCAGGATACAAAAATGGTAAAACAGGATAGCGAAGTAATGGAAATTGTTAAAATCCCTATAACATTTTTTGCGGATAAAAAGAAATTCAGGGAAAGAACATATAAACTCAAAGACGCCCTAATTGGTGTCGGTAAATATAACTATTTCTCTTCAGATTATAAAAAATATGTCATATTTGGAGCGACTTCTCACATAATTGTCAATTTTATAGATACTGTCTATAATTTAGGTCTAATGACGCCTGGTTGTCGTCGAATTAATTGCGAGGATATTAAAGA
>DATKTW010000169.1:0-3481 GCA_035530895.1 Candidatus Nanopelagicaceae bacterium | reverse complement strand
TTTTAGACCAGAAGTAACATCCCCTTGGGGCATCAAGAATCCTACGAGGGTATTGGCATGGGGTCAAGGACTTGAACGCATTGCGATGTTATATTATGACCGAAAGGATATTAGAGACTTATATATAAATCCAATAAAGTGGTTGCGGCAACAACCATATTAAATTGAGGTGAAGCAATTATACCGACTCTCGAATTGAAAATTGATAGGTTAGAAAAATTAGTAGGAAAGAAACTAAATATTGAAGAATTGGAATACGATCTGCAATGGATAGGTTTAGATTTAGAAGATATTAACAAGGAGGAACAAATACTAAAAGTGGAATACAATCCGAATAGACCTGATTATTCAAGTCCAGAAGGGATTGCGAGAACATTAAAGGGATACTACGAAATCGAATTAGGAGCACCAACCTTCGATTTACAAAGGAGTGAAATCGTAGTTACTGTAGATCCGAGCGTAAAGAAAGTGAGACCTTTCATAGTATGTGGTATCGTTAGAAACATTGATTTAGACGAAGAAGAAGTTGCTACTTTAATGAATATCCAAGAACACCTTCACTGGGCAGTAGGTAGAGATAGAAAAAAAGTCGCAATCGGTGTCCACGACTTAGACAAGGTAAAACCTCCTTATCGATATACTGCTGTTAAACCAGATTCCGTAAGTTTTATACCCTTGCATGGAGATGGATACGCTATGAATTTAGAAGAAATATTACTCCTCCACGATAAGGGAATCGAATACGCTAAGATTTTAGAAGGAAAAGAGGTTTACCCTATCATTTTTGATAGTAATAACGAAGTTCTTTCATTTCCTCCTATAATAAATGGTATTCTAACTACTGTAACGGATGAAACAAAAAACTTATTCTTAGATTTGACTGGAACAGATTTAAACGCCGTTAACTTGGCATTAAATATTTTATCCACAACTTTATCTGACATGGGAGCCAAGATCGAAACCGTAGAAGTAAAGTATGAAGGAGGAGAAGATCTAATAACACCAAATCTAGATCAAAATAAATGGGAAATAGAAATTGATTATGTCAATAGTTATCTTGGTTTAAGTTTAACTAAAGCTGAAATGATTAAATGTTTCCAAAAAGTTAGATTTGATGCTAAAGAATCCAAAAAGCAAGGTTATTTAGACGTTTATATACCTGCTTTTAGAGGTGATATCATGCATCCAGTTGATCTAACTGAAGAGGTAGCTATTGGTTATGGGTATTTTAATTTACCGAAATCGATTCGAGAAGGATGTATTGGAAAGTATCATCCAATTCAGACATTTTCAAATAAAACTCGAACAATTATGATCGGAGCAGGATATCTGGAAGTTCTAAATTTCATATTAACCAGTTCAGAAAAGCATTATGATTTCATGAGACAAGAATACGAAGAATCTGATTTAATTCAGATAGCTAACCCGGTGTCAAAAGAATATAACACAACCCGAACTTTAATATTACCTAATCTATTAGAAACCATCCGTTTTAATAGATCAGAAGAGAAACCAATCAGAATATTTGAAGTTGGAGATGTCGTTCTGCTCGCTAAAGAGGAAGAAACAGGAGCTAAACGAGAAGTCCATCTCTCTGCGGTATCTTATCACGAGGACGCAAATTTTACAGAAATAAGATCGACCTTAGATTTCATAATGATGGCATTAGGGAAATTTAACGAATATGAGATAAAGGCTGAGAACAATCCTAGTTATCTTAATGGTCGTTATGGAGATATATATATAAAGGATGTTAAGATTGGTGAAATTGGTGAAATTCATCCAGAAGTATTGTTGAATTTCAAACTTGAGTTTCCAGTGGCAGCATTAGAACTAAATTTGCAGAAAATTATGTAATCTATTTATAAATTTGAATAAATACTGATGTGAATTTAAATTGACCGAAGAAGAGAAATATAAAGAGGAATTGAAGGAGTTAAGGAAAAATATTAATGAGATTGATGATAAAATTGTAGAGCTTTTTAATAAAAGAGGAAATTACGCTATAACAATAGGAAATATAAAGAAAAATCTAAAGTTAGAAATATATCAACCTAATCGGGAAGAAGAAGTAATCGAAAGAATCAAAAATAAGCAAACTACATTTACAAAGGAAAGTATGGTAGCTATCTGGAAGGAGATTATGAGTGCTAGTAAAGCAATTCAAGGTTCTATTTCTAAAGCAGGATATTTAGGTCCTATGGGGACCTTCACTCATCAAGCAGCTTTTGAGTTTTTTCCTAAAGCTGGAACCCAATTTATTCCATATAATTCTACACCAGATATTTTCGATAGTATTGAAAAAGGAGAATTAGATTTTGGCGTAGTCCCCATTGAAAATAGTCTACACGGAACCGTTAGAGAAACTTTGGATTTGCTTATTGAAAGAGATCTGTTTATTTATGGAGAAGTTGAAATTAGAGTAATTCAAAACTTGATTTGTTTAAGCGATGCAGAACTTTCTGATATAAAAAACATATTTTCACACCCACAAGCATTTGCACAAACTAAAGCTTGGTTAAAAGCAAATTTACCGAATGCAAAAATTTTAGATATAAGCTCAACAGCAGAAGCGGTCAGAAGAGTGCGCAAGCTAAACGATAAATCTTATGCTGCTATAGGCCCTGAACTTGCTGCTGAATTATACGATCTGAAGGTTCTTAACTCTAAGATTGAAGATGAGAGTTCAAATTTCACAAGGTTTCTAGTTTTATCGAAGACCGAGAATCCTTTAAAAGGGGAAAAAATGAAAACCTCTATCGTTTTTGTTACTAAGCACGTACCAGGAGCACTCTATTGGGTTTTAAAAATATTCTCTGATGCGGAAATCAACTTATCAAAAATAGAATCTAGACCGCGAAGAAAAGGGAGATGGGAATACATTTTCTTTATGGATTTTGAAGCAGACAAAAACGATTCCAATGCAAAATTAGCACTCGATCAGATGAAATCTAATGTGATTTGGCAGAAAATATTAGGGAGTTTTCCTCTCAATTAACAGTTTCTATATAATATGTATTATTTCTTTTTCTCATCAATTTAAAATTATTTTAATCAATTTCTTTTTTAATAAATTAACGTTATAATTATTAATCTCATATAATACAACAGATAATTGTATAGATAAGACTCTGGTTTTGTTTTTATGCTTGGAAATGCAAGGTTTGACGGAAGAGATTTTGACGAGATAAGGAAAATAGCTTTCGAGAGGAATTTTTTGAAATTTCCCGAGGGTTCCGTTTTAGTAACCCAAGGAAATACAAAAGTAATCGTTACCGCTTCAATAATGGAAAATGTTCCTAGATTTTTGCAGGATACGGGTACAGGATGGATTACAGCAGAGTATAATATGTTACCAAGGGCTACTCAATCAAGAAATCAAAGAGAAAGGGATAGTTTAAGAATAAAAGGGAGAACTCATGAAATTCAGCGTTTAATAGGAAGAAGTATGAGAGCTGCTTTTAATTACGAAAAAATCGGC
>DATKTW010000168.1:0-29199 GCA_035530895.1 Candidatus Nanopelagicaceae bacterium | reverse complement strand
CGCAGGAGCGTGCCAAATTGCGTATGTTGCCCAACTTCTCTATGGGAAAAAACCTAAAAGTGTAATAATTGGGCTTCATGGTTCTTTTGCGGAAACATATAGAGGACATGGTACAGATATTGCTATTTTGGGAGGATTATTAGGATATAGCCCAGAAGATGAACGAATTAAGAATGCGTTTGAAATTGCTGAGAAAAATGGATTAAAGTATAGATTTGATATTGTGGATTTGGGAGTTGAGTATCATCCTAACTCAGTTAGTATTGAGATGACAGATAATTCAGAGCATATGAGGGTTATTGGTTCTTCTATAGGAGGGGGTAATATAGTAATCAAAGAGGTAGATGGATTAGAAGCGGGTTTTGGAGGAGAACCAAACACTTTGGTTATATTAAATCAAGATAGGATTGGTGCTTTAGTGAATATTGCAAGCACCCTCCAAAAATTTAATCTAAATGTTGGCTCCATGAAAATATCTAGGAATATAAAGAAAAAAATTGCTTTAACATGGCTCGAAACAGACTCAGAAATTCCGAACGAAGTAATAGAAGCAATAAAGAAGCATCCTGAAATAATTTGGGTGAGGATTATAAATGTATGAAACGATATCTCAATTAATGGATGAATCTGAAAGTAGTAATACTGTTCTACATGAGTTAATAATAAAGGATGAAAGTGAGTATTCTCATACTTCTGAATCTACTATTATTCAGCGTTTAAAAAGGACATTAGAGATTATGAAACAATCCTTAGAAAAGGCTTTAGCTTCTGATATCGAATTACCAATAAAAGAAGCGAGTAATCAAGCAAAAAAAATGCTTTCAAAAGGTTTGTTCTATAGTAATAATATGAAAGAGGCAATAGCGTGGTCAATGGCTATTGGAGAATACAATAGTGGTATGGGGCTAATAGTTGCTTGTCCGACTGCAGGTTCTTCGGGTGTTGTGCCTGCTGTACTTTTCAAGGCAAAAGAAATCTTAGAAAAGTCTGACGAGGATGTTTTGAATGCTTTAATCGTTGGGGCCGCAGTTGGTAGTATTATAGGAAACCAAGCTATGTTGTCTGGGAGTGAAGGAGGTTGTCAAGCGGAAATTGGTGTTGCCTCTGCTATGGCTGCAGCAGCTATAACATATATGGCAGGGGGAACGCATAACCAGATAACCAATGCAATCGCATTAACTTTAAAGAATATCTTAGGACTAGTATGTGATCCAGTTGCGGGATTGGTAATATCACCTTGTATTAAGAGAAACGCGATCGGAGTTGTAAATGCATTTTTAGCTGCTGAAATGGCTCTCTCTGGTGTCACTTCCGTCATACCTGCTGATGAGGTAATAAATGCAATGAAGAAGGTAGGAATGAAATTACCATATGAATTGAAAGAAACGGGAAAGGGTGGAATAGCAGCGACTAAGACCGGTAAGCAGATAAAGAAGCGTATCTTCTCAGATATTGAATGAATATATTAGATGTATATTTTTAAATAACCATATATGAAAAGTTACAAGATTTTTTATCTAACTTATTTCTTTTTTTAAACTTAAGGTTAAAATATAGAATTGTAGAAATAGGAATCGCTATTTCTTATCCAAATATTTATCCTGTAAATATTTGTCTATTGCATGTGCAGCTTTTTTTCCTGCTCCCATCGCTGTGATGACAGTAGCAGATCCTGTTACAATATCACCACCAGCAAAAATTCCCTCAATATTTGTCTGACCATTTTCTTCTGTTTCGATGTAACCCCATTTATTCAATTTCAATTCGGGAATTGACTTTGTTAAGATAGGATTAGCTCTTGTTCCGATCCCGATGATAACTGTGTCGGTGTCTATTAGGTATTCAGAACCCTCAATTCTAACTGGTCTTCTCCTACCGGATTCATCAGGTTCACCTAATTTCATTTTAATAACTTCCATTTGGCTTACATTATCGTTATCGTCACCAATAAATCGAACTGGGTTAGTTAAGAATTGGAATTCTATACCTTCTTCTAATGCGTGATGATATTCTTCCTTTCTCGCCGGCATTTCTGCTTCTGATCTTCGATAAACAATAATTACTTTTTCAGCGCCTAACCTCAATGCAGTTCTCGCAGAATCTAATGCGGTATTTCCTCCACCTATAACAGTCACGATTTTTCCAATTTTGATGGGGGTATCATATTTCGGAAATCTAAAAGCTTTCATTAAATTTGATCTCGTAAGGAATTCGTTCGCTGAAAGGACGCCGTTTAAAGATAAGCCAGATATTTTCAAGAGAATGGGAAGTCCTGCTCCAACTCCAATAAAAATTGCTTTAAAACCCATGTCTCTTAAATCTTCGATAGTTAATATTTTTCCAATGATAGAATTATATTCTATTTTAACATTTAGCATTTCTAGGGTCTCTATTTCTCTCTTGATAATCTCTTTAGGGAGTCTGAACTCTGGTATTCCGTAGATTAAAACTCCCCCTCCAGCATGAAAAGCTTCAAAAATAGTAACATCATAACCATTCATTGCCAGCTCTCCAGCACAGGTTAATCCCGCGGGTCCGGCACCAATAATAGCTACTTTAATCCCTTTAGGTGCTGCGCACTCAGGACATTCTTTTAAGTTATTTTTCCTTTCCCAGTCTGCTATAAAACGTTCTAGGTAACCTATTGCTATTGGTTCTCCTTGACGATTCAAAATGCACACTTGTTCACATTGAGTTTCTTGGGGACACACTCTACCACAGATAGCGGGTAACAGATTATCTGCCTTAATCTTATAGAGGGCTTCAATAAATTTTTTTTCTTTTAGTAAATTGATAAATTGAGGGATTTTGATGTTAACGGGGCACCCAGAAATACAGAGAGGCTTTCCACATTGTAGGCATCGTTGAGTTTCAAGCTCAACCATTTCTTCGGTTAAACCAAGTGAAACTTCTTCAAAGTTTGTGATCCTTATCTTTGGATCTTGTTGTTTCATTTCAATACGGTGAAGTTCTTCAGAATTTTTTAATTTGGATTTTGATCTTTTACTAAGTGAATTGGAACTTTTACCATCTTCTTCGATCTTTTTCTTCACAACTACATAACCTTTTTCTTTAGTTGTTCTAATGCTCTACATTCTTCGTCGTAACATTCCAAAGAATCTCTCTCTTGTTCAAGAAATCGATCAGCGCGTTTTAATATGTTATCAAAATCAACGATATGTCCATCGACATCTGGGCCATCAACACACGCAAATTGAATATCTCCCTCAACCGTAGAAAAACGACAACAACCACACATACCCGTCCCGTCAACCATGATTGTGTTTAGAGAAACAAAGGTTTTTACTTTGGGCAAATCTCCTGACCCATTAGTAGTAAGAGCAACATATTTCATCATAATTAATGGTCCGATAGCAATTACAAGACTTATTTTCCTCTTTTGCATAATTTGTTTAAGGGGGTCTGTAACAACTCCCTTCAATCCCTCGCTTCCGTCGTCAGTAGTGATAATTAATTCATCGCTCACAGTTTTCATTTTTTCTTTCCAAATAAGAAGACCTTTATTTCGGGCCCCTAAAATGGTAATAATTTCATTTCCTGCTTCTCTAAGCTCTTTCGCTTGAGTAAAACAAGGAGCTATACCGATTCCACCCCCAATAACTACTATTGGATTCTCATACCTTCTAATATGTATTTTGTTTCCTAAAGGTCCTACGACATCAAGTATTTGATCTCCAACATTTTGATTGCAGATTAACTTTGTACTTTTACCCACCACCTGAATTACTAGTGTTATAGTCCCTTTCTCTCTATCGTAATCGGCAACAGTCAATGGAATTCTTTCTCCAGTTTCGTTGACTCTTAGGAGAACAAAATTTCCGGCGTGAGCTTTCTTAGCAATTAATGGTGTGCGTAATACTATTTCATAAATCGTTCCGCTATGTCCTAGTTCCGTTTTCTCTAAAATCTCATACGGCAATGTTTATCGTGACACCTATTTAATTAAGATATTTTTACCCTATTTCAATTTGATTTAAAGTATAGGAATTAATTAAGGTTGTTATAATTAAGGGAAAAAGAATAGGTTTAGAAAAAAAATAAGGATTAATGACTGGTACGTATTTACTGCATAAAGAGCATCTTACCAACAAAGCTTAGTAAATCTATTACCTTTATTTTGTTTTTAAGTTCCTTATCTTCATTCAAATAGCAGTTTAAGTGCGTTAAACACTTCGGGCAAGTAGTGATTAAATATTCCGCGCCAGTTTCAATTGCTTGTTTTATTCTTGATTCTTGTAGTAGTTTAGAATTTTGATTGCATGAAATATAGGCCGAAACACCACAACAATCAGCATCTACTCTATTATTTTCCATTTCAAGTAATTTGATGCCCTGGATTTTATTCAAAACTTCACGAGGAGCATCGTAAACATTACTCATTCTACCGAGTCTACAAGGATCGTGATAGGTAACCTTAACCTCTCCTAAGTTTGGAAAAGATATATCTTCTAGAAGATTCTCATTCAAGATATATTCTGAAATGTGATAAATTTCAAAATCGAAATCTTCTTTTTTTTTAAACAGTTTTTTATACTCGTTTTTCCAGGTATAATACCCTTCAGGGCAGCTGAATACAATTGTTTTAACTCCTGCATTTTTGAACAAGTTTACATTATACCTTGCTAATTTCTCAAAGGATTCCGTATCACCCTGCCATATTATATCGTGACCACAACATTTTTCTTCAGGTAAAACAACGGGTACAATATCGTTCTGATTTAAGATTCCAATTACACTTTTAGGAATAGAAAGATAATCTATAGCGTTATAAGAGGCCATGTTAGCTTGGTTTCCATAGTTTGCAATCATTACTCCCGATGAATCTAAAGCGACATTATAATCTTCAGGGAGCTGATCACTATTACAACAACAATTACAATTTAAGCAACGATTCGCCTCTTTTTTTGCTTGTTCTTCAGTATATCCTAACTCCATTTCATCGAAACATACCAACCTTTCTTCCCCAGGCATGAAATCCATTTCTTGGCAAGAATTTACTTGAATATATTTTTTAGGGATAGTAGAACGTTTTAATTCTTTCATTCTAATCCTACGTTCTTTTAAATCAATTCCACGGAAGAAGCGATCTATTGAGTACGCCGCTTCTCTACCATTTCCTATAGCATCAACGGCACACATCAATGAATCATTAATGATATCTCCACCTGCAAAAACGCCGGGAATGTTAGTTTCAAAAGTTACTTCATCCACTACAATTTTGCCTCGTTCAATTTTTAACTTGTTGTCAGTTGCAGTATTAATAGGGACCATGTCAAGTCCTTGCCCGATAGCAGTAACGACATAGTCTACAACGATCTTAAAATCAGAACCTTCCACTTTATTCAGAGGTCTTCTTCCTGTTTTAGGATCAGGTTCTCCCCATTCAATTTTATAACAATTTAAGGCTAATTTTCCATTAGGTTCTTGAGTTATGTTTTTAGTTGAAGTAGTAAAATGGTATTCCATTACTTCTCTCTCGGCTTCGTGCAAATCTTTAAGCACATTTTTAAGAGCCTCCTCTGTTAATATATCTACAAAATCGGCTTTCGTAGCTCCTAATCTAACGGCAGTTTCGCCAACATCTACGGCAACTGCTCCTCCGCCGATAATTCCAAAAGTTTTACCTTTAAATTCTTCAGGATCTTCCGCACAATTATACTTTCGATCTAAGAGAAAATCTATAGCAACATGAACATTAGGTAAATCTTCACCTTCTAATCTCAAGGTTTTTGGTACATACAGACCTACCGCAATAAAGACAGCTTCAAATCCTTCTTTTTTAAGATCTTCAAGAGTAAAATTCGGGCCAAACTCTTTGTTCTGTACGATTTCAACTCCCATGCTTTTTATGAAATCGACATCGTGATCCAAGGCTTCGTCAGAGAGTCGATATTGCGGAACACCATATCTTACAACGCCACCAGTTTTATCCCCTTTCTCGAAAATTGTTGGTTTATATCCCATTCTCGCGAGGTAGTAAGCAGCAGATAAACCTCCTGGTCCGGCTCCGATTATTGCAACTTTTTCTTTGGTTTGTTTAACTGGTTTTATTTTGCTATTTTTTGGATGAGCAGCTTCATAATCCGAAACAAATCTTTTGAGTTCTCTGATAGCTATAGGATCATCGTGATGTTGACGATTACAGTTCAAGGCACACTGAGCTGTGCAAATTCTTCCACATAAATAAGGTAAAGGGTTCATTTCTCTTATCAAATCGATAGATTCTTGAAACTTGCCTTCAGATATTAATGAAACATATCCTTGAACGTCCACTCCTGCAGGGCAACCAACGACACACGGCGCAGTTCCCGTTAAAAATGGAGTGCAACCCATAAAATAAGCAATTTCTCCTTGGTTTTTTATTTTTAAACCTGTTCCTTCTAAGAATCCAAGCTTATTGGTGAATTTTATCTTATCGTCTGCCATTAATTTTGGTATACTGGAATAAACTCTATCGTGATTACAACTACGCAAAGTCTCTTGTAATGGTTCGTGTTCCGAAGTTAACGTTCGAAGTTCCTTAATAATCTCTGTAAAGTTGACCCCAGTTTTATCTTTAGTCATTGGGCAATATTCTGTGCACAATCCACAAGTTAGACAATCCCATATATTATTATTCTTTAGTGCTTCTTCAGGCGATAAGAAGGTTAAATCTGTAATCAAATTTCTCGGATAAAATAGGTCTAAGTAAGACACTGGACATACATTTACGCAACGATTGCAATTATAACAATAGTTTGCGTTAGCAATGACTTTTTTTATGATATCGCTTGAGTGTATCTTATCGGCTAACTTATTTTGTGGTGTATCTGTAGTTTCAGTCATAATAACAACATTAAAGTCTTTATTCTGTTGTAAAATATAATTTAAACCACTTTAAATATGCTATTATTATCGTTAAAAAGCATTTGATTAGAAAATAATGTAAGTTGACATAAAATCAATAAAACAGAAATTTTACAAAAACCATTACGGAACTTTATTTAGGGTGGATTTTATGAAGAGAAGAATTTAAATTTTAATTTTGGGTTTAGTTTTGTGTAAATTAAAAAATTTATAATTAAGTATTAACTCTCTAAACTATAAAAATCAAAAATAAAAATTAGTGAAAAACATGAGTAAAGCTAAAGAAATCACTTTACCCGACGATGTCAAAGGATACTCCCAAGTAAGACTCGATGTCGATTTAACGAGTGGAAAAATTGGTAAATCTACTTTATCTGGAGAATTTTGCCGCGATTGGATTGGTGGCTATGGATTTGGTGCAAAAATCCTCTGGGACGAATTAAAACCAGGTGTAGATCCATTAGGGCCAGAAAATATATTTGTTTGGTCAATAGGCCCTTTTCCAACTACGATATTACCTACTAGTTCAAAGTACGGCGTATTTGCTAAATCACCGCTAACAGGTATGTTTGGTATGGCTATTTCCTCAGGTTCGGTTGGAGCACAAGCACGACGCGCTGGAATCAACGCGATCGTGATCAAAGGAAAAGCTCCTGAACCCGTTTACATGGTTGTAGATGACGACGATTACTACCTTGAGCCATGTGAAAAAACCGTTTGGGGGAAAGGAAATTTTGAAACGGAAGAGATTCTGAGAGACGAATTCCAAGATCAAAGATTAGCTGTTATGTCAATCGGACAGGCAGGAGAAAGATTAAGTAAATTAGCGTGTATTACGAACGATAGAAACAGACAGGCAGGTCGTACAGGAATGGGCGCAGTTATGGGAAGCAAAAATCTGAAAGCAATAGCATTTCGGGGCACGAAAGGACTTAAAGTTGCTTATCCCGCTGAATTTTACAAGTTAGCTAAAAAATTAATTAAAGTAGCTAATGGTCCAGCGACAGCTAAATATCGTGATTTAGGCACCCCTTCAGGATTAACTAGTTACAATAAACTCGGAATGATGCCAACCATGAATTATCGTGAAGGTACATGGGAAGAAATTAGCAATGGCGCTTTTAGTGGAGATACCCTCAACGAAGACTGGGTTGTTAAAAAAGTTGCTTGCTCTCAATGCTCAATCGCTTGCGATCACCTGGCGAGAGTACCTAAAACTCACCCTGAATATCCAAATTTAGTCGCTTCAATTGATGTTGAAATGTGTTATTCCTTCGGTACTAACACTGGATGCGCTGACTGGCCGACTATTTTCAAATGTGTCTCTTTATGTGATGATTTGGGAATTGACGCCATTAGTGGCGGGGTAACAGCCAGTATGGCTTGCGAGTTATACGATCTAGGACTTATAACGAAAAAGGATCTCGGTTTCGAACTCCCATTTGGTTCTACTACTAATCTAGCACGATTTACAGAAGAAATGATTCTTGGTAAAGGTTTTGTTAATGAAATCTTTGGAGATGGCTGTAGACAAGCCGGTATAAGATTAGAAGAAAAGGGAATAAAAAACGCAAGCTATTACGGAATGCACATAAAAGGCTTAGAAATGCCTGCTTTTGACCTCCACGGAATGACGAGTTTTGCTGTTGGTGAAAGTGTATCTATTAGAGGAGCTTGCCATTTAAGGAATGGTGCTTATGGACTTGACGCTAAAGGTAATTTCGATAGATTCGGATACGACAAACCACTTGAACGCGGTAAAGCAATCATAGGGCTTGAAGATATTTATGCAATTATTGACTCATATGTAATTTGTAAGTTCACGCGTGGAATTTATGAAAACGATGCAGAGATGGCAAAAGTCTATGAGTTAGTAACTGGTATTCCACACACTGAAGAATCTATTAATAAAAGAGGAGCTGCTATTTTAAATCTTTCAAAATGTTTCAATATTCGAGAAGGGTGGACCAGAGCAGACGACCATCCTCCAGAAAGGTTCTTTAAAGATGCACACACAAAGGGTCCTGCTAAAGGTGTTGTTTTAAAAGAAGAAGGATTTCAAAAACTTCTAAGTGGATATTACGAAGCTCGAGGTTGGGATACGAAAACAGGGATTCCAACGGACGAAACTCTAAAGAGTTTGGGTTTGGATTTTGTAATTGGTAAATTAAAACCAGCAGGAGGTAAATAGGAAAATGTCAAGATCATCCTTGAAAAAACGTGGCGGAAAAATGCATCAATTCATAATTATCGACCCAGATTTATGTACAGGATGCGAAACTTGTGAATCTGTGTGCTCATTTGTCCACGATGGCGAATTCAACCCTATTAACACCCGAATCCATAGAGTCCGAATTGAACCTGTTTTTAACATCGCTTTAGCGTGCCAGAAGTGCGAAGACGCACCATGTATTAGAAGCTGTCCAGAAAAAGCTTTGGATAAAAATGAGGAAACGGGATCAATAATTGTAGACGATGATAAATGTAATGGATGTGCCTTTTGTATTAGGGCTTGCGATTTTGGAGTTATCAATTTACACATTGATTCTCAAAAAGCCTTAATATGTGATCTTTGTGATGGTATGAAAGAAGATTTCATAGATCCTGAAGTTGGTAAAGTAGAACCTCAATGTATTGCGGTTTGCCCAAAAGAAGCCATAGCTTTGAAAAATGTCGAACAGATTGGCGAGGAAACAAGAATGGACGCTGTAAAGCGTTTATTTGGTGATGTTTCTGAATTTGGTGGCAAATAAATAATTTTTTTTTTATCTATTTTTATTTTTTTATTCATATATAGAAAATTCTGCCATTTGTTACTTCACTTTAAGAGTAAATGTTATAATAATCGATTTAAAACTGATAATAATTGATTTACAAAAATTAGAAAAATCAATTGAATTGAATAATTATTTATACTAGATAACTACTCTTTTTGATTTGATTACTTTATATTTAAAAATAGTGATATTTAAATGACGAATTCAAAAACTTTGGAAGATTTAAAAATAGCTGTTCTCGAAGGCGATGACGACTTAGCTAAGGACTTGGCTGAAAAGTCAATAAAAGAGGGAATAAAACCTATTAAAGTTATGAATGAAGGAATTATTCCCGGTATTGTAGAAGCAGGAGACCTATGGAAAAAAAACGAATATTTCCATACAGATATTATATTATGCGCAGAAGCATTCCGATTAGCTATGGAAATTGTTGAACCTAAATTATCAAGTGGAGATTTAGGTGCGGCTGGAACAGTAATAATTGGAACAGTAGCGGGTGATATGCATAATTTAGGAAAGATAATGGTGAAAGCGACTTTGAGAGGTGGAGGATTTAAAGTTATTGATTTGGGAGAAGATGTACCCAATGAAACATTTATAGAAAAAGTAAAAGAAATCAAACCGAATATATTAGGATTGGGGTGTTATATGACAACTACTATGCTAGAAATGAAGAAAATCCTTAGTTTACTCCAAAAAGAAGGTCTGCGAAACGATGTAAAAGTTTTAGTAGGAGGCGTACCTACCACTCAAGAATTTGCTGATGAAATTGGGGCAGATGCATGGGGAAAAGATGCGTTTGATGCTGTAGAAAAAGCTAAAATAATAATGGAGGGGAATTAAAATAGCGCAGACAGGGGAAGTAAAAAAGGGAATAGCGGGAGCATTCAGTGCAGGAAAGACAAACTGGATACAAATTGCAGCTCAGTGTCACGATCATACAATGATGCTCGCAGGATTATCAGCAAAAGATTACTATTTCAAAGTAAAGCCAAATTGTGAAGCTGGAGCTCAAGTTTCAGGATATTATGGATTTGATTCAGTTTCATTTGGTCTTGATGCGTATAATATAGAAATTGAAGCTTTAGGAGGTAAAATGATTTATGGAGATAAATCAATGCCTACGATTGACTTTAGAGATCCTTTAATTAAAAAACCCGAAGATTTGGACAAATTAAGAAAAAAGGAAGTCGATTGGTATAATGATGGAAGATTTCCGTTTGTACTGGAGAGTCTTGATATAAATTTAGAATATGGGTTTGGTACAAGCATTTTCTGCTCACCGTTCAGCATGGCTGTTGGAATGCGAGGTTTCCCTAAACTTATAAGAGATCATCGGAAAAATCCTAAATTTGCTCATGAATTATACACATTTATAGTTGATGATGTTTTACTGCCATGGGTTAAAGTTCAAAATAAATCTTCAGGCAATATAATGGCGATTGGTGCGGATGCTTGGGCATGTATTCCCAATTTATCTGTAAAAGAAATGTTTGATTGGGTCGTTCCTTACAACAAACGTTTAACGGATAAAGCTAAAAAAAAGGGTGTATTAGCAATGAATGTTAGCGGCGATTACTGTGAGGAACGTATGGAAAGATATAATAAGGAAGTGCTTCACGGTAGCTTTGATGTTGAAATAGAAAGTCAAGGTGCTCCTTCTTTGTTCTTAGCAATGGGTAGATGGCAAGATTATCCTTTAGAAGATGTAAGAGAATATACTGCTAAATTTCGAGATGAAGGAAAAAATGTTATAGTGACCGCTGGTGTTAATGCCCGATTATTACGAGATGGTCCAATAGAGAAAATTGTTGACAATATCAAAAGGTTTATTGACACATTTGGACGAGATCATGATCTTAGTATATTTTTCGCAAATATTCCCGCAGATACTCCTTCAGACCACATTCATGCCGCTGTAGCAGCCGTTCATACTTATGGACAATTACCTATCGCGGAAAACCTAGATGAAATTGACTTTAAGCTGCCTAAAAAGAAATCCTTTAATGAATGGCAAAAAGAACATAATCTTACAATATAAATAGAGAGATCAAAACAAATATAAAATTAAGGTGATAATATGTCATTTCCAAAAGTAGAACTAAGAAGGGGACTTGCTGGATTATTATGGAAACAAATGGAACCCGTGAACGAGTTAGATAAGTTTAAAGAGCTCTATAAAGATAAAACACTGTCAATCTTATATAATTTAACTGATCAATCGTATGCTGCACTAATTAAAGCTGAGAACAGCAAACTCGATATTACTCACATCAAGAATGAAAAAGAAGTACTTGAAAACCTTCAAGTCGATGCTTCAATGGCTTGCTCAACCGAATTATTTTTTGATTTTAGCAGTGGAAGTTTATCAAAATTTGCAGCATTAACTAAAATGCTTACGGGAAAATTGAAAATAAAAGGAATGAAGAGAATGAAAGAATTAGGAGATATAATGTCTCTTTTAAATGAGTGAGAGAAGTTTTATTTAATATTTTTATAATTAGCTTTTCTCTCTTTTTTTTTTAATTGAATTTAATAGACGAATTTTAAATATACTTATCACTCATGTGATTAAAGTAATATTTCTGCTTATAAAAGAACTGAAAAAAAGAGTTAAATTTGTTTTTGCTTTTTCTTTTTTCTTCCAATCCCTCCACTTCCTCTTGAACCTAGCCCCCCCAAATCAAAATTTCCTTCACATATAATTGCTAGTATAATAATTATAAGTACAATAATTACTATAACGACAGCTAAGACAAGAGCTATTATTAACATTCCAAGAATTTTAAATAATGCATAAATCCAATTCTCATTTTCAATTTTTTTAATGGTTCGGGCTCCCCAAAACATTAAAACTAAGGAAACAATCGATATATATGCAAGTGAGATAGGTATTGTCAGTAATAAGTTTTGAATGTTGAAAATAACAATAAATATGATTTCGACTATGGCACATCCAAAGAAATATAATATGGTATGCGCCCAAATATATCCTTTAGAAAAGTACTTATCCCTTAAAAAGAGACTTGTAAAGTAAACTATAAAGTTTGCACCAACTGACAGACTGACAAACATATGAACTTGGGGTAAAAATTCTGTAAAGATTACTATAGGTAAACTTAAAATTCCTGCAAGAAAACTGAATATTATAAAGAAGAAGATGCTCAATAGTTTTTTATTACTTTTAGAGGCAAAGAAAAACGAGATAAATAAAATCGCTTCTTCTATTACAATCATCAAATAGTAGAATAAATTTTGTCCTGTAAAATCCAAATCTGAGAAAAGAAAGCTAAACAAATATTCTCCCGATAACCAGATTATTGACCCTACCAAGAGGATAGTATATATTCTTCCAGTTAAAGCTTTTCTTTGAACAGAATCAATTATATATTTTGATTTTTTTTTGGATTTCTGAGATTCTGACATGAATATTCATCTGTTATAAATTTTTTTTAACTTTAAGAGTAAATGTTACAATCATTAGTAATAATCTTTATTCCACTTAAATCTGGTTAGGTTATTTTCAACTTTAACAGCAATGAAGAAAGTCTTAAAATCAATAATAATCGTTTTAAAACTAATAACAATTGAATTTTAATAATAAGAACTATTTTACATAACATAATTATATTGTATTACTAATTATAAAGAAGCTATTAGAAAAGTATAGACTCTTGAATAATTAGGAGGATATATAAATTAAGGTGTAAAAATTGTCTGAAAATCAGACCAAGGATAATGATAACACTAAGAAATCAGTTGTTGGTGTATTTGTCTGTCGATGAGGTATTAATATCGCTGGAATACTAGACGTACCTAAAATTGTTGAAGAACTCAATAAATTAGAAGGTGTTAAGGCTTACGAGTATCTCTCTATGTGAACAGAGGGTGGATCAGAGTATATCAAGGAGCAAATCAAGGAATTTAAACTCGAAAGAATCGTTGTTGCTGCATGCACTCCAAAGACTCATCAGCCCGTCTTTCACGCAATTTTAAGTGAAGCTAATATTCCTCCAAGATATTTAGAATTTGTCAACATTAGAGAACATTGTAGCTTCGTCCACCAAGCTCCAGAATTAAGAGAGAAAGCCGTTAAAAAAGCTATTGAACTTATTAGAGCTGGAATAGCACGATCAAGACTTTTAGAAGATGTTCCTACAAAAACAGTTCCTGTAAAACCAGTCGCTTTAGTAGTAGGTGGAGGCATTGCGGGGTTGTCAACTGCTATAGATTTAGGAGACAAAGGATTTAAAGTGTACTTAGTTGAAAAGAATACAACTATCGGTGGAAGGATGAGCCAGTTAGATAGAACTTTCCCAACTGACGACTGTTCGATATGAATTCTCGGTCCTAAAATGTTGGAGGCGAATCGTCATCCAAATATTGAGATCCTGTCTTACGCAGAAGTCGTTGAGGTCGATGGATATATAGGAAATTTCCGAGCCAAAGTTAAAAAGAACTCCCGATTCGTAAGTGAAACTAAATGTACTGGATGCGGAGCGTGTACAGAAGTATGCCCAATTTTCATCCCTAACTACTTTGACGAAGGACTATCTGCAAGAAAATGTATTGACATCGCTTTTGCTCAGGCAGTTCCCGCGATTTATGATATAAATCGAGAAACTTGTGTAGAGTGCTTTGCTTGCGTTGATTCGTGCGAAGAAGATGCAATCGATTTTAGCATTCAAGATGAATATGTAGATCTTGAAATTGGAACTATAATAGTAGCAACGGGTTGGGACCTCTACGAAGGACCAGATTATGGGTATGGAACATACGATAATGTAATCAACCAAATTCAACTGGAAAGAATATTAGCCCCCAATGGACCTACATACGGACACTTAAAACGACCTTCTGATGGAAAACGCCCTACAAAAATCTTGTTTATTAATTGTGTAGGGAGTAGAGATGTAAAGAAAAACGCTTGGTGCTCGGTAATATGCTGCAATCTATCGCTTAAAAACTCTAAATTAATCAAATCGGAGTATCCTGATTCAGAAATCGTTTGCACATACATAGACATGAGATGCGCTGGAAAAGATTACGAAGAATACTATAGACGTTCAAGAGAAGCGGGAACAGTGTTTCTAAAAGGATTAGTTGGAGATATCCAAGAAGATCCACTAACGAAGAATTTGACGGTGCAATTTGAACCAGTTGGAACAGATACAGTAGTTACAATGGAAGTACACATGGTAATTTTATCGTCAGCATCGCTTCCTTCTAAAGGTACCGTAGAAATAGCTCGCGTCATAAATATGGAGAAAAGTTCTGATGGATTTTTAAAGGAATATCATGCTCGATTAGATCCAATAAGCACAAAAACCATGGGTATTTACATCGCGGGCTCGGCTCAAGGACAGAAAGAAATCGATAAAGCCGTAAGTCAAGCAAGAGGTGCTGCTTCTGCTGCCAGTATTCCTATGGGCAGAGGCAAGCATACGATGGAATTAATTCGTGCTACTCCTATTGATGAGAGATGTGCAAAATGTTATATGTGTATTGAGATCTGTCCATATAATGCAATCTCTGTAAATGAAACAGGGCACTTAGAAGTTGATATCATAAAATGTCGTGGTTGCGGATCTTGTGCAGCAATTTGTCCATCAATGGCAATTGAATTGACTTACTTTAGAGACGATCAGTATATGGCATTACTTGACGAATTACTTCCAATGGAGGAATAGAGAGGTAATAGAAATGGCAGAAGAACAAGATATTAAAATTATAGCATTTCTGTGCTGGAAATGAGGTTATGGTTCCGCCGATATGGCCGGAACTATTCGTGCCCAGTATCCAATATCAATCAGAGTGGTTTTAGTTCCTTGCTCCGGTAGAATTGGTGCAGATATGGTCATGCGATCTTTTGGTAGAGGAGCTGATGGAGTAATGATTATTGGATGATACCCTAAAGAATGTGATTACGAGACGGGAAACTATGTTGCTTACCGACAAGTTGAGTATCTAAAAGAAGTTCTGAAAACTATGGGGCTCAGTGAAGAACGTATAATGTTTGGGTATTGTACAGCAGCCGAGGGACAAAAGTTTCAACAAGAAGCGATAAAATTCGATAAAGTTATACGAGAATTAGGACCTAATCCATTAAAAACCAAAGACGACGCACCAACAAAAAAAGTGAAAGCTTAAAAATTAATGTGTTAACTGATGAAACTGAGTTAAAAAAATGAGAACTCTGTTGAAGAGATGGGAGCACCATACAACACATAAATAAAATTTCAAAAAGTTATAGTAATGTTTAAGGAATAAAAGAATAATTTAAAACAAAAATTGAAAAAAAGTTTATATTAGTTTGAGTTGGAATACCATGGATGCGTTAGATGAATATTTAATTAAGATTGAAGATTTTCCTAAGCTATTAGCTACGCTCTTGCAAAAAAAAATCGTGGATAAGATTATTGGAGCAGAATTAAAAGTAGATAAGAAGTCTGGGGCTGTAGATAGGTTTACTGTATCTCCAGTACTCGTCGAAAAACCAGAAGATCTTGCCACTTTTCCCTTAACGAACTTAATTGCATATGGGTATGCACGAACGGATACTGCTGCAAAATTTCTACATAAGTCAGTTGATGGGGCTAAGAACGAAAAAGTAGGAGTGATTGCTCGTCCCTGTGATACAAGGGGAATTATTGAGTTAGTAAAGATTAGACAGATTAACATGGATAATCTTTTTATTGTAGGCTTTGAGGATAGAGGGATGGTAATAAATGCCGCGCGTGATTTGAAGAAAGTAGAAGGACTCGATTTAACTAAGGTGGTTAAGGAAAAGGTCGGAGATAAAGGATTAATTCTTAAATTTGAAGATGGTAGCACTAAAGAAGTTGGATTGGAAATAGCAGAGAATTGTTCGCGCTGTATTAGGAAGGTTCCCGTTGTTGCTGATATAAGCGTTAGCGATCTTGTATTACCTATTGATTCAGACGAAATAGTTCTTAAGGTTTATTCCGATAAAGGTGCAAATCTCGTAGAAAAATCAAAAATCAACAAAAAACCACTACCTGAGGATATGAAAACAAAACATAGCGAAGTTCTTAAAAAAATTAAAGATACTGCTTTAGCAAAAAGAGCAAGGGATTTAGAAGAATGGGACAAACTTTCTCAGGAAGAAAAATTGGAAAGGTTCCAAGCATGCACTATGTGTAACATATGTATCCGAGGATGTCCCGTTTGTTATTGTGTTGATTGTATTCTAATGAAGAAACGGAAAGAAAAAATCATTAATAAAGAATCCTATCAACTAACGAGAATCGCACACGTCGCAGATCGCTGTATCGAATGTGGAAATTGCGATAATAACTGCCCACAACATCTTCCACTCTCGCTATACTTCCAATCGTTAAACGACTCCTTTAAGGAAAAATTTGATTATAGCGCCGGTGAAAGTATAGATGACATCCCATTTAGGTCTGGTAAAGCGATTAGCCAAATGGAATTAGAAAAAACTTAATTCTAATTTGGTCAAAAAGTTTTGATATAAATTCTTAAAAATACAAAAAGATATTTTTAATTAAAGAAGGAAAAATAAAAGTGAAGGATTATGTCGTTACCAGCTAAGAAAGCGATCGAAATTGACGAAAATATTACTCATTATGTTTATAAGATGCTTTCGCACGAGAGCATATTAAAATATGATGAAAGCAAATGTATTGAGTGTGGTTTTTGCCATAGAGTTTGTCCGGTAACCATTTCTATTTACGATGAACCATTAAAAAAAACTGCTATAGGAACTCCAGAAGAGATGAGAGTTGAATCAGATAAAAAGATTGTCGTAGATACGGAAAAATGTATATGGTGTGGCAGTTGCAGCTGGATATGTCCGGGTTATACACTAGAGTTGCTAATCAATGGAGAAAATAAAATCTTATTAGTAGAAAATGGTAGTCTTGCGGAATTTGATGAAGAAGTCCGAACATTAGAAAACGGTCAAAAAGTACGAAAGGTAGTAGATGGCTCAATTAAATTCGATTGCACTGAAAAAGATACTAAAATAATTGACGCTTTTGCTAAAGAGTGTGCGGTGGAAGCTATGTCGCGTGATGGTAATGACATAGCTGTGGACATAGATAAATGTATTTTGTGTTTTAAATGTACAGATGCTTCCAAAAATTACGATAATATTAGCGTAAATGTTCACAGAGATAAATTCAAGAAAGTAAAAGGCAATCCATCCTCAGTTTGGAACGGTATCATGCTCCGCGTTCTTGGAAAAGAAGGGAAAATTAAAGGGATTATGAGTCGTAGTCAAAATAAACTTGCTGATTCCGTTATGCGCTTGTTAGGTAAAGAATCTGGTGAGGAGATTTAATTAATTTATAATTATTTTTATCTTATTTTATAATATCTATAACACATTTTTTAATTAATTTTTTGAGTGTTAATTATGCAAAGCATTATTCAAATTGAAATAGAATTGAACTGCGATATTAGTCAAGCATTTGAATTGTTCACAGTTAACGAGAACTTAGAATCGTGGCTGCCTGAGAAAGCAGAGGTTGAACCTAAAGTTGGAGGAAAATATGAACTGTTTTGGGACCCTCAGAATCGGGAAATTAATAGTACAATAGGTTGTAAGATTACCAGCATTGAAAAAGATAAATTTGTATCATTCGAATGGAAAGGTCCAGAAATTTTTCAATCTTTTATGAATTTCTGTGATCCATTAACGCATGTGGTAGTCGTTTTTTCCTCTAGTTCTGATGATCCGAAAAAAACAACCCTTTTTCTCTTCCACTCTGGTTGGAGAGATGATCCCGAGTGGCAAAAAGCTCGTGATTATTTTGAAAAAGCGTGGTCAGGTGCGCTAACTAATTTAAAAGAAAAACTAAGCAGTAAAACAACTTGATTAAGTGCAATCTTATATTTTAATTGTATTCTAATTTTTATCCTTGTCATTTAAATGAGTAGTTTACTTATAATTGCAATAGGTTGATAACTCTTGTCTGAAGAAATGTTAAATGAGCTTGATTTAGATCACTTTAGAAAAGTATTCAGTAAGTACACCATCGAAGCCTTTCAGAAACTTCCAAAGTTGGAGAAACCACGGATATTAGACATTGGTTGTGGTTCGGGAGTTCCCACAATGGAATTAGCAAAATTGAGTGATGGTGAAATAATAGGGATTGATATTGATCAAGACATTTTAGATAGATTAAGTAGAAAAATTGAAAAAGAAGGTTTAACCGATAGAGTAAAGGCTATTAAATGCTCTCTCCTAGATATTAAATTTCCAGACAATAGTTTCGATATCATATGGGCTGAGGGTTCAATAACAACTTTGGGCGTTGGAAGAAGCCTAAGAGGATGGAATAGGCTACTTAAACCCAACGGTTTCTTGGTTGTTCACGACGAAATTAAGCACTTTTTCAAAAAACGCCATAAAGTTGCTAGGTATGGTTATAAAATTATTGAACACTTTTCTTTGCCAGAGGAAGCTTGGTGGGAAGAATATTATAGTCCACTTGAGATTAGGATCAAAGAATTATATAAAAAATATAGTAACAATCCAGACGCTCTTAAGGTGTTAAACTTACATCAAACTGAGATAGACATAGTCAAAGCCAATCCTAAAAGTTTTCAATCCGTTTTTTGTATAATGCAAAAATTATAAAAAAACAAAAATGCTTTATTTTAAATAATTTAATGCTGTAAGGGCAAACAATTTCGTAGTATTAATTAAATCTTCAATATAAACGAATTCGTCCGAAGAATGAATTTTATTGTCTACACGAGACGAGCCAATTAAAATCGTTTCAATGTTGCTTTCTTGAAACCAGTGTGCGTCAGTAGAAGGCATAAATAGTCTAAATTCTCTTTCCTCCTTAAAGACTCCCATTGTAGCTTTTTTTACTGCTTTAGCAAAGTCAGTTGTGTCGTCAATTGTAAACGGCTTTATCGGAATTGGAATTTGAACTGAGATGTCTAAATCAGGATCCTGTCTTTTAAATTTTTCAACAAAATCTAATATTCGTTTTTTTACACTCTCAAAATCTTGTTCTGGAATTGTATTAACGCTACAATGTAAATAGCATCTATCTGGAACAGTTGTTATTTTATTTCCTCCATGAATTTCTGCTAAATTAACACTACTAACTGAATTGCACCAACCCTCGGGTAATTTATATCTCGTTTCTTTCTTTAGAAATTCCTTCTTTAGTTCTAATAAGAAATTCATTATCTTCACCATGCGCTCAATAGCGTTAACACCCGATTGTTCGTTGCGATACGGAGCTGGATTATCTGGAAACCCTAAACCATGTGCTTGCTTTCCTTTAATTGTAAATGTAATATAAATAGTTCCACCTGTATATCCAAAAGGATAATCAGGGGGAGAATCTCCTAATAAACAGGCATCTCCTTTAACGAGTCCTTCACTTAGTATATATCCGGCGCCTCTTAAACCCCCAGTTTCTTCGTCACCTACAGCAGTTAGAATTAGCTTGCCATTAAGATTTATATTAGCTTCTATTAAAGCTTTAGTTGCGAATATTTCTGCTGTTACGCTCGATTTATCGTCGGAAGCTCCCCGACCATATATCTTCCCATCAATAATTTCGCCCCCGAACGGATCCTTTGTCCACTTTTTAAAAGCTTCGACAGTGTCGTAATGACCGTTGAAGATTAAGGTTTTTCCATCACTAATGCTTAATTCTCCTATAACATTATTCCGTTTAACTTGAGTCTTTAGCCCAAGTTCTTTCATTTTATTCTCTGTAAATTTTGCAACCTCTTTGTATTTAGATGGAGGATTCTCAGATGGAATTTGAATTATCTGCTGGTGAAATTTTATAATTTCGTCTCTCATGTTATCGATTTTTTGGAGCACAATTTTTTCTTTATTTTCCATAATAATAACTCTTAATCTATTATATTATATTGTTTGATGTTAAGAAATATAAAACTATAAAATTAAAAAACTAACAACCACATAATTACTTATCTTTTTAATTAAAGAGAACTCAAATTAATAACTAAAGTGAAAATAAATGACAAAACGAGTTGCAATTAACGGATTTGGTAGAATCGGTAGATTGTTCTTTAGAGCAGTATACGATAATTTCTGGGATGATATTGATATTGTTTCTATCAACGATCTTTTCGAACCAAAATATTTGGCTTATGCATTAAAATACGATTCTGTCTTCGGAAAATTCAAAGGAAAAATAGAAGCTACTGATAATTCATTGATAATTGACGGTAAAGTAATTCCTATTACTGCTGAGAGAGATCCTGCTAATTTACCTCATGCTAATAATAATATTGATGTTGCTGCAGAATGTACCGGGCGATTTGTTAACAGGGAAGGCGCTAGTAAACATTTAACTGCAGGTGCAAAAAGAGTATTAATTAGCGCTCCAGCTACAGATCCAGATTTTACAATTGTATTAGGATGTAATGATGATAAATTGACAAGTGATCATAAAATTATCTCAAACGCCTCCTGCACAACTAACTGTTTAGCTCCTGTTGTTAAAGTTTTAAATGATAATTTTAAGATTAAGTACGGATTGATGACAACCATCCACTCTTATACCAATGATCAAAGTACAGGAGATATCGCAAGATCAGGAAGTTCCGATAAGATGATTCGTGGAAGAGCTGCTGCTCAAAATATGATTCCTACCTCTACTGGTGCTGCTAAGGCAATAGGATTAGTTTTTCCTGAACTAAAAGGAAAATTAGATGGTATAGCCGTAAGAGTCCCTACAATTAATGGAAGCGTAGTTGATTTAAAAGTAGTAGTAGAAAACAGATGCACTGCTGCTGATATAAATTCTAAGATGAAAGAAGCTTCCAATACCAGTTTAAAGGGTATTTTAGAGTATACAGACGACCCTATTGTAAGTAGTGATATCATTGGTAATCCTCATAGTTCAATATTCAACGGACTTTGGACAAAGGTCGTTGAAGATGAGGTGTTTATTTTAAGCTGGTATGATAATGAGTGGGGTTTCTCAAATCGTATGGCCGAATTAATAGTTAAAAAACTTTAAATCTTTAATATTTTTTATTTTTTTATTTTTTTTTAGAATTGAAATTTATAATTATCTCCAGTAAAAGTTAACAGATTCTGGAGAGGTAAAAATACTATGCCCAATTTATAATAATTATTCAAACTAGTTTGTTCAAGCAATAGCTTTTTATTGTTGATTTGTCATGGTTTAAGTATAAATAGTGAAAAGATCTTCTCTATTATAGCGATTATATTAATAGATTTATAATATGAAGGTCCTTTTTGAAAAGTGGGAAAAATGAAAACAAACAAAAAGTATTTCAGACTTGTTTTTACCGTTTGGATAGGCCTGATTTTCTTAATGGGTCCGACATTCCTTAACGAGATCAATATGAAACTCAACGAGAATTCTATTCAGCTTCATAATTCAAGTGCATTAACTGAACTTACATTTTACACCTGGGGGGGAAGTGGTTCAGAGGATGCATATGATATCGCAACAGACTCATCAAACAACTCTTATGTAGTTGGATGCACTAATAGTTTTGGGGCAGGTGATTATGATTTTTGTTTAATAAAGTTCAATTCCTCTGGCGTGGAATGGAATCGAACGTTTGGTGGAATCTATAGTGATAGGGGAAATAGCATCGTATTAGATTCATTCGACAATATATACATCACAGGATACACTAAGAGTTTTGGTGCAGGCGGTTCTGATATATGGGTGTTAAAAATAAACTCAACAGGGGTCTTGGAATGGAATCATACATGGGGGGGAATTTATGATGAAAGTGGACAGCGTATTGCCATTGATTCGCTAAACGATGTGTATGTTACTGGATATACAAGTAGTTTCGGGGAAGGTGGGTTAGATATGTGTTTGGTAAAATTTAACTCTAGTGGTGTGGTATGGAACCACACTTGTGGAGGAAGCGATAAGGATCAAGGTTTTGGTGTGACCTTAGATCAATTAGGAAACGCCTATGTTGTAGGAGATACTAAAAGCTTTGGAACGGGAAAAACCGACATTTATTTGGTTAAGTTCAACTCGAGTGGAATGATATGGAACTACACTTGGGGATGTGTCGAAGATGATCATGGGAGAGAAATAATTTATAATCCTTCTGGCGACTTATATGTTGCTGGACACTACGACCAACCTCCAAATTGCTATACACCTCCTGATATTGGTCCGATCCACCAGGCTCTTGGATTGATAAAGTTCAATTCTGAAGGAATATATCAGTGGAACAGCACATGGAAAGAAGGCTATCTGGATTATTCCTATGGAATGGTGATGGATTCGTCAGGAAATGCATATATTGCAGGATATACTCTCACTGACTTTATGGGAGATTACGATTGGTGCTTGGTAAGGTTTAATTCAAGTGGTGTTGCAGATTGGTCCTGCACTTGGGGTACAGCTGAATCTGAAAGTTGCAGAGGTGTAGTGCTTGGTTCGAATGGAACAGCTCTCGCTACTGGATATAAACTTGGTTATGGCGGCAGTGGAAGTGATATTTGTGTGGTGCAATTCTTAATTGGTCAATGCCCTGTTCCTGAAATCACAAACGGTATGGTGATCCCAAGCTATGATATGGGTATACTTGTCGGCATCATATTTGTGGTAAATATATATGTTCTCAAGAAAAGACTATATCATAATAAAGAGAGAAAATGGCAAACAAGTAACTTACAATCCTAAAGAACCCTATTTAATCCAATTATTTTATATTTGTTGTAAACATTAAATTTTCGTTCTTTCTTTTTTAAATAAACCAGCTGCCTTTAAGATTATTTAAATCCATATTGATTTTGAAGTTTGAATCATTTGGAATTTTAAGAGTTGAGTTTGATTGAGGTCAAATGAAGATAAGATTAAGTTTTATGATAAATTAAAAGATTACAACAGTCAAATTTATACAGGGATGAAAATAGGAGGTTCACATAAGTGGCATTATAATAATAGTACATGGTTTGAAACAAAAGTTGCCCCAAGTCAATGGACTTTCAATTTCCAAAGTACTAAAACTCGATTTCACTCAGCACCTATAAATTCTGGTGCTAAGCTAAATACAAAATATCATTGGTACATTATAGCAGATCAAATTGCTTCGAAACTTAACGCCAACTCATATATTACTAACATGAAGGGTATAAAATTTAAAATTGGTCATAAGAGACCTAATTGGAAAATGTTTAGCTACCAATATCCTGAACAGGAATCCTATAAAGAACATGTTATTAAAATTTTAGAAAGTACTTTAGTTAGGTTGAGAAATGAAAGAATGGGATTAGAGAAATTTGTTTTATAATCTTAATTTTTTATATAATTTAATTGATAAAAGTAATTCAAAACAGAAAAAAATTTAACACATTCTAGCTATTCATATTCATGGATTTACACATTGCCAAAGAAATAAAACTAGAGGATCAAGCGTTATTTAATAGTTATTTACAGAAATACCCTCCTCAAACATCAGAATTTACTTTTACGAACTTATATATGTGGAGGAATTTCTACGGTTTTAACTTTATGGAGTGGAGAGAGCACTTATTGCTCTTCTCACACACCATGTTTGAAGCAAAGAAAATCCCTGCTTCAGGAAACAAAAATTCGTTATACTTTTTTCCACCTTTAGGTCCTAACCCTACGGAAATCATCATTTCTCTATTTAAAGAACTTAAAGATTTGGAATTCCATAGAGTTCCTGAAACAATAACGGATACTATTCATAAAAACATCGATTATCAATCGTTAAATCTACAAATATTGGAAGATAGAGATAACTGGGATTATGTGTATGAAACAGAAAACCTTAGAACTTTACCGGGAAATCAATATCGTCAAAATAGACGGTGGTTAAACAAGTTTTTAGAGAATTATGATTATGAATTCAAGATTTTAACTGAAAATGAAGTAAATTTGATGAAAAAACTTCAATTAGAGTGGTGCATTCTTAGACAATGTGAAGACGATGAGAGTTTGAAAGAAGAAGAACTAGCAATTTATGATGCTTTGGATAACTACTCTACATTAGGTTTTCACGGCGCGTTAATATGCGTAGACGAAAAATGCGCTGCTTATACATTTGGGGAAATGCTAAACACAGATACCATGGTAATTCATGTTGAAAAAGCTCATATGGATTATGAAGGAGCCTACCAAGCAATAAACAATCTGTTTTTAAAAAATAACTTTAAAGATGTTTTATATGTGAACCGTGAGCAAGATTTAGGTGTTCCGGGTCTAAGGAGAGCTAAAGAATCGTATAAACCTTTACGAATGGAAAAAAAATCCATTATTTATCGTAAAATATAAAGAAAAACAATTGGTTCCATGAAAGTTTAAATACCTTTTTAAAATTGGTGATATTAAGTAGAAATAATTAATATATTGAATTTTCATATTAATAGTAAAAAGTATCTTAATAATGTGAGTTATTATGTCAGATGAAGAAAATTTTGATAAACAAGTAAAGAAGGACAAGGTAGGAAATCTAATTGGAAAAACTACTACTCACACAGTTCAAGTTCAATTTTCTGACCCATTAATAGAAAGGAACTCTTATTTTGTCATCTATGGAGAAAAAGACGAAAAAGACGAAGAAGGTAAAAGAGTTTACTACCTGCTAAATATTGTGAGAATGTGGAGTGAAGCAAAAGGAACGCTTGCAGACTTACAAGTGTGTGGAGACAGACCAAAAAGACCGTTTGATATAGGATCAGAAGTTTTCCGGGCAAGTGAAGTCCAAATTACCAAGATATTAGGAATATACAATCCACCTGAAGAATCTGTTTCTCTTGGAATATTAATTGGTTATGATTTCGATGTTAATTTATTGGTAAAAAATTTTGGAAGGATTTTTATTACTGGAAAGTCTGGATCAGGGAAGAGTTACACGATGGGTGTACTCTGCGAAGAATTTATGAAAAAAGGTATTCCAATTGTAATTCTTGACAGACATGGTGAGTACGGCAGTTTAAAAGTAAAAGCAGGTGAAGATGAAGGAGCTGAAGGAGTTAAAGAAGAAAGCGAATTTGTGAATAGTATTATAGAATATTCTGATTTAAGTGTAAACAAAGGGGGTGATATCGATGTGGAGTACTTGTTTTCGCTAGATGCAACCGATATAGTTGCCCCAAATTTATGTTCAATTGTAAACATGAGAGGAATGGATTTAAATGTGCAGGAAATGATAGCCGGTAAGCTTCTAAAAAAACTTTACCAGGCTAGCACTAGTCGAAGAATAGCTCCGTTTTATTTATTACTTGATGAAGCCCACCTTTTTGCAGGAAAAAAACAATCAGAAACTTGTGAAATAGTAAAGTTGTTCTCACAAGAAGGGCGTAAGTTTGGTGCTAATTTGATCATAGGAACCCAAAGGCCTCAATTGCTGGATACAACGATACGAGCACAAGCTGGTAGTTGGATTATCCATAACTTAACGGATATTCGAGATATTGACGTTACGATTTCAAGCGCAGAGGATTTAACTCGTAGTAACAAAACCGACATTCAAGGTTTAGAGAAGGGTGAATCAATACTATGCGGGGAAGCGATAAAGGGGATTCCCCTGTTTGTAAAAATTCGTAAAAGGACGACTGCTCACGGGGGTATAGGTTTTAATCCACTGGATTACCTTTCAGAACATACGGTAGAAGAGTTACAAAAAAGAAAACAAAAAATCCTTGGAGAGAAATCTGCTAACGAATTAGAAACGGGAAGAACCATTTTTGAAGAAATTACGGCACCTAAGACATCTGGAGACTACTTAGAACAGATAGCTATGTTAAAAGTTAGGATAAAAGAATTAGAAGACGAAGTAGGGATGTTGAAAGAGAAAATATTAGATATCGACGATAGGGGAAAGGCTCCTTTATCTGTAGAAAATATAACTGGCGATGATGCTATTGAAGATTTACATACAGAAATAAAGGTCTGGAAAGAAAAATATAATTATCTTAAAGAAACGATGGGTAATCCAGAATCCGCGTTCCCTTCTGGAGAAGGTAATAGCGAATTGATTTTAGAACTTCAAAATAGAGCAATAGAATTAGATGCGCAAGTATATAAATATCGATCCCAATATACCGATGCTCTTCTTTTAGCAGAAAAGGCGATAAGTGAACTTAAGAAACGTAAAAAATAAGTTCTAATACTCGATTTTTATTCCTTATTTAAATTTGTGTTTGTTTTAATATTCTTTTTACACCTTATCCTTTGGTAATGAGCAAAGAAATCATTAATTTTATTTTATATACCTCAAAATATCAATTAATGTTAGTTAAACCAGATAAGTTAAAAAAAAATAATAGTGTTTTATAATGGATATTAAAAGTGTTAAAGCTTTACAAGAAGAATTATCTAACCTTATTGGTGTTTCTGGTCATGAATATGATGTAAGTAATTTTATTTTAAATTTGATTGAAAAGGAAGAACTCGCGGATAAAGCTTGGATAGATCCTTTAGGAAATGTCCTTGCAACAATAGAAGGATCTAGTGGAAATAATAAGATTTTATTAGATGCCCACACTGATGAGATAGGGTTCATGATTTCTCATATTGAAAAAAAAGGATTTCTTAGATTCGTTCCAATTGGAGGATGGGATGTAAGAATACTATTAGGTCAATCTGTTATAATCCGGTCAGAGTCAGGTGAAAAATTCCACGGAATTATTGGTTCTAAACCTCCACACCTAACATCGCTTAACGACAGGAAAAAAGTTGTTGAAATCCCAGAAATGTATATTGACATTGGAATGAATTCTGATAAGGATGTTCTTGATCATAAAATTAATATAGGTGCAACTGGAACTCTCTTTTCTCCATTTGTAGATTTTCCAAATAATATGATTCGTGGCAAAGCTTTCGATGACCGTACTGGCTGTAATGTACTCCTTCATATAATGAGAAGGCTAAAAGAAGAATCTTCAATAACTGATAGCGTGTTATTTAATTTTGCAGTTCAAGAGGAAGTTGGAGGGAGGGGTGCTATTACTGGAGCATTTAATCTAAAGCCAACAATGGCGCTTGCGATAGAAAACACGACAGCAGCTGATGTTCCTGGTATAAAAAGCGCAGAAATCCCAGCATACATCGGGAAAGGTCCAGCGATTACTGTGGCGGACAAATCAATAATATCTAACCCAAAAGTTAATGAGCGCCTTATAAAAAATGCTGAACTTAAAAATATTCCTTATCAGTTCAAAAAACCAGCATACGGTGGAACAGATGCGGGTAAGATTCATATTTCACGTGAAGGCGTGCCTAGTTCCGTAGTTTCAGTACCCTGTAGGTATATCCATTCTCCAACGTCACTATTAAAACTAGATGATATCCTAAACACAATTCATCTTATAGACGCTTTCATTCGAAATAAAGCTAACACCTAAAGAAAAAAGAAAAAATATATTTAATTTTTATCTTTGTTTTGGTGGCTTAATTACAAAAGCTAAAATTGCTGAACCGACAGACATTAATCCCATTACTATAAATAGTATCAGATAGCTTCCAAAAATGCTAACGAATAAGTTTACACCTACAGCACCAATAAATCCTGCGACACCATAAGCTGTAAAAACAATTCCATAGTTAGGACCTAAATTTTTCGATCCAAATAAATCAGCAGTGGCAGTTGGAAATAAACTGAAATTACCCCCAAAACAGAAAAATATTGCGCATGTTATTATTAAGAAATACATCTCGCTAACATTGGTTGTGAAGTAGATAAACATGAGGATTGCTTGAGTTATGAACATTAGCAGCATAGTTTTTTTGTAGGTTATCATATCTGCCAGTTTCCCCCAAACTATTCTACCTAATCCGTTGAATAAAGCTGCTAAACTTCCAATTAATACGAAATCACTGGTTCCAATAACGTACAAAAATACGTTAGGGGCCGCATATGTTTTAGCAAATGCAGAAAACGACCCAATAACCATTAAACCAGACATTGCACTTAATGCAAAGGTCGTCCATAGCATCCAAAATTGAGGTAGTTTTACTGTTTGACCTCGTTTAAACTCCAAACCTGATATCCCACTTTCTTCAGAAGGAGGAGGGGGTGTCCATCCATCAGGTTTCCAACCTTCGGGAGGATTGCTCAGAGTCATTGCTCCTCCTATAACAAGAACGATATAAATAATACCTAAAACACTGAACATTATTGGAATGTTTAGTGAAATTACATCAACAAAATTGGAAGCAGTGTCCAATAACCCGGTAGGATTAGCTAATGCCTTTATTACATAATTAAAAATGAAAGCGCCAGCACCAAATCCTGCTACGGCAATTCCATTAATAAATCCTTTTTTATCTGGAAACCATTTACCCGCTGAAGCGATAGGACACACATAACCAAAACCAATACCTGCGCCAAAGATAACACCATAAGTAATTAAAAGACCTATAAATGTAGTCATAAACGCAGACGAGATTAAGCCAATTCCAATTAATATCCCTCCCAGAATCGCAATTTTTTTAGGACCATATTTTTGCTGTAATTTACCCGCAAAAATCATCGTAATCGCAAAGGATAATAATCCAACTCCGAAAATATACACTGTAACTTCTCTAATGAT
>DATKTW010000167.1:0-30838 GCA_035530895.1 Candidatus Nanopelagicaceae bacterium | reverse complement strand
CTATGGGGAAGTGAGAAGATTGCAAATATAATACCTTTTAATTTAAATTTGGAACTTGAAACTTGGGAATTATTTAAAAAAGTAAATGCTATTGATTTAAAAGATAAAAAACCAATGAGTTTTACAGATATAACTTCAGTTATCTTATGCAAACACCATCAAATCGAGTACATTGTTAGTTTTGATTCTCATTTTGACAGGTTCCTTCAAAGATTGTATCAAATATGATTTCAAAACTTTTTTCTTAAAATATTAAATTTATCCATCCTTTTCTTTATTTAATTGACGCCTCAAAATAATAATTACCTAAATGTAAAAGATTTATCATTCGTAAATGATATTAAATCCATGGCGGTTATAGGTGCTTCTGCAAAAAGAGACTTCTTCTTTTTAAGAAATCATTATGACACATTCAAAGGTCCAGTATATGCGATTAATCCCACAGTTAAAGAGATCTCGAATTTCCCCAAAGAAAACATATTTCCATCAATAAAGAATGTTCCTGGTGACGTTGATTTTGCATTTATTACCGTACCTAGAAATAAGGTATTAAGTGTCATTGATGATTGCGTCGAGAAAGGAGTAAAACTAGTGAGTATATTTACTGCAGAATTTTCGGATGCTGGAACTGAAGAAGGTAAAACTTTAGAGGAAGAACTTTTAAGGAGAGCTCAAAATAAAGTAAGAATTTTAGGTCCAAATGGCTTAGGTTTATTTTATCCGAAGATTGGTTTGGCTTGGAGACCAAATTTTCCGACTATTTCTGGAAATATTGGGTTTATTGCTCAATCAGGTGGTATATGTAATATTGCAATATATTCATCCCTCGAATTAGGAATTAAATTTTCAAAAGTATTTTCTTTTGGAAATGGTGCTGATTTGGACTTTGTTGATTTATTAGATTTTTTAATTAAAGACCCTGAAACAGAAATCATCCTTTGTTATATAGAAGGGATAAAACTGGGAAGGATTGGAGTTTTGAGAGCAATTTTAAAGGAAAATAAGAAACCAATAGTGGTCCTTAAGGGGGGAAAAAGTGAGCCAGGTGTTAGAGCTGCAAATACTCATACAGCTTCGATATCTGGAGATTATAAGATATGGAAGAACTTTTTTAGACAATATAATATAATTGATGTTGATTCTTTGGAACAATTGCTCCATACAGCAAGGTTAATCGATTGTTATGGCATTTTTAAAGCAAATAATTTGGCAGTATTAAGTATTTCAGGAGGATATGGAGTAGTATTAGTTGATATTATAGAAAAGTATGGAATGAAAATCCCTCCATTTTCTTCGGAAACACAAAAAGAAATCTCTAAAAGATTTTTCATATCGGGAACAAGTTCAAATAATCCACTTGATTTTGCAGCTCAATTTTTTGTTGCTACTAGTGTTCAAGAAGTAATTGACATTGTACTATCAGCTAAAGAGATTGATGGCTTAATAATAGATTTACCTGGTTTTTATCTTACTTTACCACCGCGAATCCAGGATCCTTCTGCATTTCTTAATACTGTCCTAAATTATCTTAGTTTGGGACATAAACATCATAAACCATTAATCGTTATCACCCAACACATGACTCGTCCAAAAACTATCCATGAGTTTTTAATGGAATTAAAACAAAGAAATGTACCACTATTTGGAGATCCTTTAGAATTTATCTCTTTATTACCAAAAATTTCTAATTATTTAAAAAAAGACACGAAATAAATATCTACTTTAAAGCTATTTTACTTGCTTGTGAGACTATATCGGCAAATTTTTTTCCTTCTGCTGCTGAGATCCATTCAATGACAAATCTCTCATCAGAAATATTATTTTTCTTCATCCAACTTCTAATTCTTTTTTCTCGCTTTGTGGCAAAATCATTTCCTGAAATATAATGACAATCTTGTGGATGGCATCCAGTCAACATAACAACTCCAGCTCCGCGATTAAAACAGTGTTTAATAAAAGAAATATCTACTCGTCCTGAACACATAGTTCTAACAATTCTCGTATTAGTTTGATATTGGATTCGACTTGTCCCAGCCAAATCAGCTCCAGCATATGAACACCAATTACAAGCAAAAATCAATACTTTTTCTGAGGCATTTTCACGAAGAGCTGTATCAATTTGTCTGAGGATCATGGTATCTGTAAAATTTGTCATAGTAATAGCATTTGTAGGGCAATCTGCTGCACATGTTCCACAACCTTTACATAACACTGGAATAATTCGTGCAGGTGTTTTTTTTTCTATATCTACACTAATAGCACCATAAGGACAGCGAGATACACAAGTCCCACAACTAGTACAATTATCTATATCCACAAATGCATATAAAGGTTCTACATGGAATTTTTCTTTTGAAAGCAAAATTCTACAGCGCCCTGCAGCGGCACTAGCTTGAGTAACAGTTTCTCGAATATCTTTTGGTGATTCTGACCCACCAGCAATGAAAATACCATCAGTTGGAGTATCTACTGGTCGAAGCTTAGGATGTGCTTCAATGTAAAATCCTTTTGAATCCTTAGCAATAGGAAAGGGAATAGATTCTGATGAACCTTCAACTCCTATAGAAAGGACCACTAAATCAAATTCTTCAGATAAGATTGTTTCAGTGCTTATACTTTCAACATAAACAATAAGATTATTAGTGATGGGATTTTCTTTAATTTGACCAGGGCGCCCACGTATAAATAGGACACCTTCTTCTCTTGATCGTGAATAAAGTTCTTCAAATCCTTTACCAAAGGCCCTAATATCAATAAAGAATATTGTAACCTCAACATCAGGCCAATGCTCTTTAATTAAAAGGCTATTCTTTATACTTTCCATACAACAGAAGTTAGAACAGTATGGATTAAATCTCTTATCACGCGATCCTACACAATTAATAAAAGCGACTTTTTTTGGTTTCTTGAGATCACTTGGACGAACAAGTTCTCCATTTGTTGGTCCTGCAGCATTAATCAACCTTTCAAATTCAAATGTAGTTATAACATTAGAAAATTTACCCCATCCATATTCTGGGAGTTTAGAGGCATCAAAAAGGTCAAAACCTACTGCGATAATAATGACTCCAACTTTATAATTTAAAGTTTTTTCGGAATCCTCATAATTTATAGCTTCTTTTTCACATTCAGGAAGACATTTTCCACAGGCTAGAGGAGAGAGACCTAAGCAGCTTTGCTCATCAATTATATAACTAGCTGGTACTGCTTGTGGATATGGGATATATATTGCTTTCCTCCATCCTAAGTTACCAGAATATACATCAATAACGTTTTCAGGGCAGATTGAGACGCAATCTCCGCATGCTGTACAGAGGTTTTCATCTACATAGCGTGGGTATTTTTTAATTGTAATCTCAAAATTACCAATGTATCCAGATATACTTGTAACTTCAGCATAGGAAATTAAATTAATATTTTCATGATTACCTACATCAGCCATTTTGGGACCTAAAATACAGATTGAACAATCCATTGTTGGAAAAGTTTTATCGATGAGAGCCATCTTTCCTCCAATAGTAGGTGCTTTTTCAACAAGAATAACTTCGTAATCATCAGCTAAATCTAACGCAGCTTGAATTCCTGCTACTCCTCCTCCAATGATTAAGACTCTTGGTGTAATGGGAACAATGATGTCATCAATTGCTTCTAATAACTCAGTTTTATCGATTGCCATTTCAATGATTTCTTTAGCTTTTTTGGTTGCTTCTTCTTTCTCTGAAAGATGTACCCAACTACATTGTTCTCGGATATTAGCTACTTCTACTAGCGAAGGATTTATTCCAACTCTTCTTAAAAGTTTTTTCCAAGTTGGAGCATGCAATCTCGGGGAGCAAGCTGCTACAACTATCTTCTCTATTCCTTGCTCGGTTATTGCTTTTACGATTTCTAATTGCCCGGGATCAGAACAAGTATATGTATTAACTTGAACTAGTTTGACCCTTGTATCTCCTTCAATTTCTTTAGCTAATTGATCAATATCAACGGTTCCACCAATATTTTTTCCACATTTACATAGAAAAACCCCAATTTTTGGTTCAATTCTAGGTTTATCAGCACTTTCAGTCATATTTTCATTTACTACCTTTAATTCAATTTTTTATTTTTTTATTTTGTGCTTTAATTCGAACTTGCTCTATTTTTTTGCTAAATCCTTCCCGCTCCTCTTCAACAAATTCCCCGCATATAATAATCCCTTTCTTGAAATCAAAAGTTGCTTGATGAGGGGGCCAATCAACCTTAATTTTAATTTGCTTTTTTAACCATTCTAACATCTCTACTGCATCGCCTAAGTTATTTTTAGAACCATATTGGACAAAACAAGGAGCAAGCACTTCTATAAAACTAAATCCTTGATTGTCTATGCATTTAAAAATACTTTTTTGTAATCTAAGTGTGTCATAAGCTGGCCATCTAGCGACATATGTCGCTCCTGCCGCAGCTGCTAAACTTACTAAATTGAAGGGAGGTTCCACATTTCCATATGGTGTTGTTTGAGTAATATCACCAATTTGGGTTGTAGGGGCTACTTGTCCTCCAGTCATTCCATATATATTGTTATTTACACAGAGAACCGTTATCTCTATATTTCTTCTAGCGGCATGGATAAAATGATTCCCACCTATAGCAAAAAGATCTCCATCTCCCGATAGAACTATAACCTTTAATTTAGGATTTGCTAATTTTATACCCGTCGCAAAAGGTATAGCTCTCCCATGTGTAGTATGGAAAGCCGGTGCTTTAAAACAGCCACTCGATCGACCAGTACACCCTATACCAGATACAATGGCATAATCCTTAGATGTAAGTCCTCTTTCTTTTAGACAACTTGAAATTGATGTAATTACCGTTCCAATTAAACAACCCGGACAAAAAATGAATCGGTTTAAATTTAACATATCAATTAAGGGATGACTAAGTGCTTCAGGGGGGATTGATATTTGATCTGACGGACTCATATGTTAAACCTCCTTCATCAACTTCTCATAAATAAATTTTGGACTAAAAGGAATGGTAGTAGGAATTGTAATACCAGAAACAGTAAACAAATGTCGAAATCTCTGGACTTCTCTAATTATCATTCCATTATTCATTTCACAAACGATAACCTTTGAAGCTCCCATTTGCCCAATTCTTTCCATTAATTCATCAGGGAAGGGCCATAGACTTTTTAATCGGACAAGTCCCACCTTATATCCTTTTTGGCGTGCTTGCTCAACGACTTCAGGTACCCCTCTTGCATTAATTCCATAGGCTAAGATAACGATATCAGCATCATCTAAATGTTTTTCCTCCCAATCATTAATTTGAGGCCTTGCTCTCTTAATTTTATCACAAAGCCGTTTAATGAGAACTTCTGCGGCTTCTGGTGTCATTTGTGGATTACCTTCTATATCATGAGTTAAACCTGTAACATAAAAAGAATAGTTCGTTCCTGCTATTGCCATTCCAGGCACAAGATCATCATCAAAAGCTTCAAAAGGTTTATATTTCTCTGGTGGAACTTGAGGTTTTTTACGCTCTACCAATTCAATATTTGAATGCACATTAATAACTTCCATCATTTGTCCTAAAATTCCGTCTGAAGCGACAATTACAGGTATACGATATTTCTCAGATAAATTAAATGCACGTATGGTTAAATCGTACATTTCTTGAACTGTAGATGGGGCTAATACAATTATTTCATAATCTCCATGAGAAGCATATCTCGTTTGATATACATCTGATTGAGATGCATTTGTCGGTTGTCCTGTACTAGGTCCTCCTCTCATTATCGTGACGATAACTGTTGGTACTTCTAACATCATTCCTAAACCTATACTTTCAGCCATAAGTGAAAAACCTGGTCCTGAAGTTGCAGTCATCGCTTTCTTTCCAGCATAAGAAGCTCCAAAACAACTTGTGATTGAAGCCAGCTCATCTTCCATTTGAACAAATGTTCCATTAACTTGAGGAAGACGTCTTGACATGTAAGCAGCAATTTCTGAGGAGGGTGTGATAGGATAACCCGCAAAATATAAACATCCTGCTGTAATCGCACCTTCTGCACATGCAGAATTTCCAGTAGTTATTATTCTTTTTTCTTGGATATTTGCATTACTCATTGTTTATAACTTCCGTATTATCTTTTTCCAAAATATATAATGAAACTGTAGGACATAACCGTTCACATTGTCGGCATCCTGCACACTCTTCAGGTTTAACCACGATCGCATAATGGAGCATGCGACTATTGAACTTATCTTCACTTATTTCTATTAAATCTTTTGGACAGAATGACAAACATAATTCGCAACCATCGCATTGTTCAGAATCTATTATTATTTCATATTTTTTCTCGGGGGAAGGAGGTGGCAAAATGGGTAATCGTTTAGATTTTAACATTTTTTAATCCTCTAATATAAATACACATCTGACTATATTTTTTTCTCTTATTCTTTAAAATAGGAGATTCTCTTTTAAATTTGCTTTTTCGAAGCAGAAGTAACTTTCTAAATAGCGATTTCTTTTCATGAAATTACCTTTTTGAGAAATTAAAAGTCTAATCTTATTAGGTTTTAATAAAAGAAAATACATTTTATTGAGATTTATTTATTAATTCCTGATAGAGAGCTTGACCAAGTTGATAACTTTGAATATTGACTTCTCTAAACCGTTTTGGCATACTATTTAAAACTTGGTCAAAATAATCTTCTTTTAAATCAATTTTCCTACTCTCTTTAAGATATTGAGAAAGGAATCCTAAACAAAGAATATTCGCGCTCTTGGGTATTTTTTTTTCATCAGCTCGTCTTGTAATTGGAACACGATGGATTTTTCCTTTCTGGATGATTTCCTCGGCGTTAATAATTGTATGCTCATCGATAAAAGAGAGAGTTTTTTCATATATACATTCAGAGGCGCGTTTGAATCCTGTTTGATCTATGGCAATAAAAATATCAGCATCTTTATCGCAGAATGGATATGAAATAGGAGCAGAGCTTATAATAACATCACAAAAAATAGGTCCCCCTCTAACGGAAGGTGTATAGTCAACTGTGAGTGTTGCATAATAATTAGCAGCTGTTGCAACTCGAACTAATACACTTCCTAAAGATTTGATACCTTGTCCGCCGCGACCAGAAAATCGCAATTTTAATTTCATGAATATCTCTAATAAGCTATGTAATTGAAATTTTTTATAGTAAATAATTATAATTAATTTAACTAATTTTTTTTACTAAATATGAACACATCTTCTTCTCCCTCTTTATCAGATTACTAAATAGGTTCGAAAGTAAAATTATAGACCTCCTTTCCATCTAAATTATTACAGATTTTTCTATAAAATGGCTTCATCTTCATTCCTGTTTTTAAATTATTTTGAGTTGTAATTTGACCGAGTCCTTTTACACCATTTTCAAATTCCACAATTCCAAGAGCATAGGATGCCTTATCTCGAAATTCAGCGGGGGGTGCTTTTAAGATGGTATAAGAGATAAGTTTAGGGTTTCCTTCGGCTTTAACCATATCAAAATCCTCAGATTTGCATTTTATACATCGTAGATGGGAACTGTGCTGTAAAAACCCACATTTTTTACATTTGTTCCAAATTATATTGTGTACGACGCTCATAATTCTCTAACCTTTCAAACAAGATTATAAAATAAGCAAGCCTTTAATACAATTACGAAAAATTTGATAAGAGCTAATCGCGATGAAAGAGAAATAATTTGCTGAAAAACTCATTCTATCGTGGTATTCTCATCTCAAAACATTAAAATTAGATTTAAAGAGATATTAATATTTTTGGATGAATAGAAAAGAATAGGAAAGCAAGTTCTTTAGGTTAATTCCGCCCTCTTACCCCAATAACCCCGCCCTTGGTAGCGGGCTCAAATAAAGAACTCCTTTTTTTCAACCCTTAGGGCATTTATAGGTTACTTTCCTATTCAATTCACATTCTTTTTGGCACGAACCGAAAAAAACAAGCTTGTTAAATTAATAAGGTCAACTTCGCCCTCATCCCTTATTAACCCCGCCCTTTGGAGTGGTAGCCATATAGTGGCTACTTCATTTTCAACACATAGAGCATTCATAATTTACACACTTATTTTTTTCGTATTCGTTAATATGATATCAATAACAGTTCATATTTAGTTTAGGTCATTAAATTTTGATTAGAGTCTTGGACAAGTCTTAAACTATCTTTAGGTTTAATAATAGAACCTGACTACTCAAAGCCTTTAAAATTAATTTTGTAAAAATCATAAATTTGGTCTCTTACATGTCTACTAGTGGTTTCAAATAATTCGTTTGAATCGATCATCCGTAATGTAAATTTTTATTGATGTAATGACATTTTAAAAGAAAAACTTACTAGAATCAATAATCTTTTAAATAAGAATAAAATAATATTTATTTAGTTAGAGATTTCTTATATTTGAAATCCTCGTAAGGTTTCTCCTTAAGAACAATGATTATTAATGAGCCAAAAAATATAAATTATATTCCGTATAGTCAAGTGGAATTCACTAGATGGAATTTTAAACTTATTCATCTGTTTTTACTTCTTTCAAATTTAAGTATCTTTCATAATAATACCTTTAATACTTTCGTCCTTAGGAGTGTTTGCACACATAAAAAAATAAAAATATAATTGTAATAATAGTTAACGCTAAAGTAATTATAATGAGTATCGAAAATTTCCTGCTCGTATTATCTACCTCTATAACGGGGACATTAGTAGCAATTGGTGGAATAATTACATTCATTTATGCGTTTCGAAGAAAAAATCGGCTAATTTTCTTATTTTCCGCAATGTGGTTAATGTATGCTATCTTTTGGTTTATAGATGCTGCAGCTCATTATCTTTACTCAATACCACTAATGGCCTTAGCGATTGTTCCACAACTGATAGGAGTTCCGTGTATTATCATTTTTATTGAACTTAGCAGAAAAGAGAACATTAATCCAATAAAAATATCAATACTTATGATTATCGAAGCTTTAGTTTTTATTGTCACTTTTTATGTACCTGATAATTGGGAAATCATTCCGGGATATGGAATTCATAATAAAGGTATACTTCGGATTTCGCAGGTTATCTTTCTCTTTTATTTCATGATTTTTTATGTTTTATGGAGTTTTCAAACTTGGAGAAAGGCTCCTGCGGATTTAAAGCGATTGACAAGTTATTTGTTATTTGGGAGCACAATTTTTTCAATTGTAACAGGGGCAATGTATGCAATTGGGACATTTATAAGAACTTTTAATGCTATAGGATTCTTTTTTAATGGGATTGGAGCTTTCATCACTATTTTGGTTATCTTAAAAGATCCCCGAATTATTTATATCTTACCTTTTAAGGCTTATCGTATTTTAGTAGTTGATACGAGAGCAAGCGTGGCTTTATTTAAATATGATTGGGCAAAAGCAGGAGAAGTTGAGGAAAATATCTTTACTATGATGTTTCAAGCCATAGGGAATGTTTTAGAGGATATTTTAAAAAAAGGTGATGTCCAAGAAATCCAAATGGATCAGGCAGTACTTCTTATTAATCACAATAAAGAGAATTCTACTGTATCGGTTTTAATCGCCTCTAAATCCTCAAAATCGCTAAGATATGGATTAAAGAGATTTAACGAAGAATTTGATGCACATTTTCGAAGTAATTTAGAAGGTTCACGAAAGGTTAGTGATTTCAACGAGGGCTTTAAAATAGTTGAGCAGGTATTCGATTTTGTTCCAAGTTATAAAAGTGAGATTATACAATCAAAAACATATTTGAGAAGTGGTGAAAATGGTTAGTTTTGATAATATCTTATTAGTAACATCCGCATCAATAGCAGGTGTGTTAAATATTATAGGATTTTTGCTTTCATTTTCTTACGCGAAAAAAAGAAAAAATCGATTAGTGTATTTATTTTCAGCAAATTGGTTATTGCAGTCTTTTTTTTGGCTATTAGACGGAGCCTCGCATCTTTATTACTCAACCCTATTAATGGCTCTTGCGATAATACCACAAATAATTGGTGTTCCCTGTCTTTTTGTATTCATAGATCTAATTAAAAAAGAACGCGTGAGTTCAATTAAGATCACGATTTTGCTTCTAATTGAGATTACACTGCTATATTTAACTTTTATGCCTGAGGGTATGAAAATTATACCTGGTTATGGTGTCCATGTTGTTGGCGTTCTTCGAATTTTTCAAATCATTTTCCTCTTTTATTATGTAATGACCTATTTTAGTTGGAGTTACCTCACTTGGAAAAGAGCCCCGAACGAATTAAAGCAGCTTGTTAACTTTCTTTTGTTTGGCAGTATTCTATTTTCATTTGTAACAGCATCATTGTACTTTTTAGGAACTTTTGTTAAAATATTCAATTCATTAGGATTTATAACTCATAGTTTAGGAGCGTTATTTACAATTATAGTTATATGGAAAGAACCTAAAATCATTTTTATCCTTCCCTTTAAAGCTTATAGACTTTTGGTTCTTGAAACGAATGCAGGTATTGGATTATTTAAACACGATTGGGCAAAATTGAGAGCTATAGACGAGAATGTCTTTACTATGGTACTCCAAGCTGTGGGTAGCATTTTAGATGAAATATTAAAGAAAGGGGAGTTACGGGAAATCAAGATGGACCGAGCAGTCCTTTTAATTCAACACAATAAAAAATATCCAGTTGCTTCTGTTTTGGTTTCGACAAAATCATCTAAATCTTTGCGCTATGGACTTAAAAAGTTCAATTCTCAGTTTATTGATAAATTTAAGTCTCATTTTGGCGGATTATATGAAGTTAGCAAATTTAAAAAAGCAGGAGCGTTAGTAGAAGAAATTTTTGATTTCGTACCTGATTACTTAGAAAAATAATCAATGAATTTTAATAATAAAGTTCTTTTAAACGGGTATAGCTTTATATTTAACATAAAGCTCATCAATAATCGCATTAAATGCATCAATTACTCTTTTTCCCGTTTTTGCTGAAGTAGTGAAGTATCCCAAGTAGTTCTCTTCTTCAATAATTTTTTCGATTGCCGAAGTATCTAACTTTTTCTCATCTATCAAATCCACTTTATTTCCAAAAATTACCACTGGAATATCTCCGCAGTATTCTTTAATATCGTTAGCCCAATTATGAATGTGTTTAAAACTTTCTTCACCAAGTTTATTTTCTTCAAGGCTATACACAATTATTGCTGCAACACTGTTTTTAAAAAATGAGGGTCTCAGAAAATAAAAATCGTCTTGACCAGCGATATCCCAGAATAATAACTTTATTTTGTCTTTATCAATTTTTTTATCAAATATAGAAAATTGAGCGCCGATCGTTTTAATGTAATCCTCTATGAAGGCACCGTTTGTGAACTTTTGAATTAGAGATGTCTTACCTACTGCGCCATCTCCAATAACTGTTATTTTAAATCTAAATTTTTTGTTGTTTTAACTCATTGATAGACTTCAAGACTCACATGAAATATTTCTCAATTAATGCTAGGTTTTTTTTTTAATATAAAGCTTTAGTAATAAATCTATTTACAAGTTTTTTTATATTAATAAGGGGTTAAGTTTACGGAATGTTTATAATACATAATTATAATTGGAGTTCCATATTTCTTTTAGACCGAAATGTATAAATAAACTATCTACCCTTTATATATTGAATCAAAAAAGGTTTATTAGCCAGATGATCCTAAGATATGTCCTCTCCAATTAATTACCCACCTAAAGAGGTTATAGAGCCTATCTTTGGTAAAATTAACTTTGAGTTAGTAATACTATGGATGCTCAATAACAACGAAGTATGTACATGGTCTAATTTAAAAGAAATGATCAAACCTTCAACATTATCAATTTATCTGCAAAAGCTTTTGTTAACAGAGTTAATTGAAAAGAAAGAATTTAATCAATATACAATAACAACAAAAGGGCAAGACAGGTTTTATGAACTATCACAGGCTACGAGACAAAAAAGGAAACTAAATTACCCACCAAAAGCAATTTTATGGAAAAGAAATTACGATCATTGGATATTATGGATGGTATACAATAATAATTTCTGTAAATGGGCAGATTTTCTAAATGAACCTCTTTCAATTAATAATTCTTCTTTATCCAAAAATATGAATTCCTTAATTGAAGACGGATTTGTCAAGAAAGAAAATAAAGAGTATCGGATTACTCAATTGGGTAAAGTCGAATATTCCGTAATGCTGAGGGATTATGATTTAGACCGTCAATCGATTTTGGAAGAAGAAAGTAATCGAATCAAAGAAATAACTAAAAAAACACTAAAATTCTTCAAAAAGTATAGAATAATTGAAGACGAAACTAGATTTCGATTTCTCAATAACCTTTTGAGATTACCCCACGAAATAACCAAGCAATCTTTAGAAAGTGAAGAAGATTTCTTCAAAATACTTTTGTATTTATCCCTCAATCATCCATCACAATATCCTGACTTTATTTCGACTGAGGAATTTGCTAAAAAATATGGGTTGGAATTGGTAGTTTTAGAGTTTCATATTCGCCAAATTGTTGAAAAAAAGATATATTCAATCAAATTCTTCAAATTGGAGGGAGATACTGATGAGATATACTATTTCCAGGCTAATGAGAAGTTTGAAAGGATGTTGAACGCTGTAGTCGAAGAACACATAACAAAATTCACATACTTAAATAAATTATACGAAGAAGAGAAAGATAAGTCTTATTCAACAACTTTAGAATCCACAATAGATGCGATATTAGACGAAGTTTGCGGTTCTCTTTTTCATGAAGGTCAGCGCTATTCTTTAAAGAAATTGTTACCAAGTTATATTACTTACTTGGCCTACAAAGTTGAAAAAGAGAAAAAGCTGATTGACACTTATGACAAGTTAAAGGGCTTAATTTGGTATGAAGTACAAACCTATAGTTCGAATAAAGAACTAGTTCAAGAATTCACAAATTACGACGAAAATATCAAAAAAGTAAATAAAGCCCTTAGCTTAAATCCTGACCAGTTTGACCTCTATGTTGCCAAAGAGCGCGTACTAATTTATTTTAACAAATACGATGAATTACTTACGTTATTAGATGAAATGCTCGAAAAATTCCCTGTTGAAGAAAAGGATATCAAGATTAAGGTCGCATATATCCTTAAAGAGAAAAGAAATATTGAGGAAGGGCTTGAGATTATTGATGATTTACTCGAAAAATACTCGGAAGATACAAAACTTCTTACTTACAAAGCTTACTGGCTACAATATTTAAACCGAAAAGAAGAAGCAGTAGAAATAATTCAAAGTCTAATCGAACAAGACCCTGATAACAGCATTTATCACGATACATATGGTGAACTGTTAATGTCCTTCCAAGATTATGAAAGTGCCAAAAATAAGTTTCTCAAAGCCATTGAAATAAGCTCAGACGAATGGTATACATTCCAAACGCACATCAAGTTAGGGATATGCTATAAAGAACTTGGTAAGTTTAAGTTAGCGATCGAAAAATTGGAATTAGGAATTAAATATGAAGAAAAGAGTAAAGCAGATTTACAAACAAAACAAAATTGGCTTACGATTGCGAACCTTTTTAAAGCAGAAATAGAAGAGTTAGAAAGCGAAGCTTGATTTACGAAATATTATAGTTTTTATGATATCATGAATTGCATGTTATTAAAGATATTAAATGAGTAAAGAAATAGAAAATAAGGGTGTTATTTATCGAAAAAGAGGAAGAGAGCGAAGAAGCTACTAAAAAAGAGCATACAGCTGAGGAAATTGCCAAAATCATGGTTGAAAATATGAAAGCAAATATGGAAAATCCAAACTTCTGGAAAGAAAAAGATGACAGACAAGAAAGAGCTGCTCATGAGGTTATAAAAAAAAGAGAAGAAAGACGCAAAAAAAAAGAATAATTTATTAGACCTTTTGACTTCTACTGGTCTTTTTATATTTTTTCAACTAAAACGGATAGTATTTTGTTTCCAAGCCCTTCAAAATTACCAAAAAAGAATATTAAAAGATAATAATTTATTGCTTCAGCAAAAAAATTTAATTTAGATGCAATAAGTAATTTTTCATTAATAAAATAATAATAATTATTTTCTTTTTACACGAATACAAGTTAAGAATAATATAATTAAAATTTTTTAAATATTATTATATTTATTGTTAAAAATATGGAAAATATGAAGGTGGTCAATAATTTGATAACAAATGAAATTGTCTATGATGATAGAATACGAGAAATTATTAATTCAGATTATAAAAATAACGATATCGTAAATTTAATGCGAAATATTACTACGGAAGCTATTGAATCTAATCCCTTTTATAAAGAACTCGCTAATAAGGAGAATTTCAATTTAGATGATTTGAATAAAATTGACGATTTAGCATTAATTCCTCGCGTACCTGCTCCCCTTTTTAAAGAATCAAAGGGTCTCTATGAAAAACTTTTAAAAATTCCTTTAAAATCTCCTGATTTTGAGCTATGGAATGTTTCTTCTTGCACATCGGGAGATCCATCCTTAGTCGGGCGTTCAAAAGATGATATAGAATTATTAGCGAGTATGACTATCAAATGTATTTATGAATTTATTCCAATTCCAAAAGATGAATGGTTTAATACTCTCGCATTTAATTTCTCACCAAGCGTAACTTTCTTAAATAGGATTGCTATGAGATATACAAAAGTTAGGCCTATCAAATTATATGGAAGTATTTTGCATGAAATATCAACAAGAATGTCAAATCCGAAATTCTTAATTAAGTTTTTTCCACTTAAAGCGGTTAAAACAATGATAAAAAAGCGAGGTCTCGCAGGTGCTTTTGGAATAAATTCAAAATATGTCATTAAGGAAGTTAGAAAAAATTTAGAAAAACCAGTGAATAAACAAAAACATATCTCATTTGGAGGAAGCCTTCAATTACTAAATATTTTTATGAACAAAATCATGAAAGAAAAAAATCTTAAATTCGACTTACCTGATAGTGTTGTTAATTTTGGTGGTGGTGGATGGAATGGTCATAAGTCTCAATTGAAACATCCTCCGATAGATAAGACAAAATTTATTTCTGATTGTGTGGAATCATTTGGTACTAAATCTGATAGAATCACCGATATATTTGGTTTTACTGAAACACCGATAACTTTTGGTAGTCACTGGTCAGATAAGCATCAAGATTTTATATTCCATTGCCCATCTCAAGCAAGAATAATAATTAGAGATTTAAAAACTCTAGATCCATTAAACCAAGTTGGTGATAGAGGTTTTCTAGAAGTTCTTACACCATTTGGTGTAGCAGCTTCTTTAAATCATGCTGTAATTGTTGATGATTTAGTAGAATTAGTGTCAAAAAATAAATGTCCTGAGTGCGGATATGAAGGCGATACATTTATTGTTCATGGCAGGATTGAAGATAAACAAGGTCTTGGATGTTCATCAATAATAGAATGGATTTAATCACATAAGGCAATTCAAGAAAATAAAAAATTTGCTCTTTATATTTCTTCTCTTTAAAATGAATTAAAACAAGTAAATTTAAGCTCCCTCCATAATTTTCATTTTCGGATTATAATAGTCGCCAATCGCGTAGTTATTAAAACTTTCTTTCAACTATAATCGATATAATATTATTTCCAAATCCTCCAAAATTACATCTCAAATTATAATTACTTTCTTTTTGACTATTATATATAAATAAAGGAAAATAGATTGTATTATTAAAAATATATTTTATAAAAAAGTATAATTTAGTTACGGATTCCGATGGATGAATTGAGAAATAAACGATATCGCGATAAAATACAGCACATTTTTGATTATATTCAAGAGTTACCAATAGAACCGAAAAATGAACTTGAAAAACGTGGAATATTTTACTCTCTTCAAACGTCCATTGAAGCTATGGTTGATTTAATTGCAATGCTCGTAAAAGATTTGGGAGTTCAAGTAAAAGATGATAACATCAATATTTCTGAAATTATTAAAATTAAAAAGCTGAATCCGGAATTAGGAGAGAAGTTAAAAAAAGCGAACGGTCTACGAAACATTATAGTTCATCGCTATAATGAAATTGATGAACAGATAATACTAGATTCTGTTCAAGAAGTTAAAGATCTGTTAATAAATTGGATTGAAATTATTGAGGATTGCATAAATGAAATCAGATGAGTTTGGACAAATTAGGGAAAAGTTGAAATTTTTAAAGGAAAAATATGATGTTGTAGCCTATGGATCTTATGTGGAGGGTGGCATGCGTCCAAATTCTGATATTGATATTGCAGTAATTTCACATCAAACAAATAAAGAATTAAACATTAAATTACAAGAAGAACTTTTAGGAAAGTTTCCTTTAAAATATGAAGTTCGAATTTTTGAATTATTACCCATTTACTTACAAATTTCTATTATTGAAAATTATAGGGTTATATTTGGAGATTTATTAGAAATCTCAGAGTTGTTTTACAATTATCGCAAGAAATGGGATGATTGTAAATATCGAATATTATCGAATCAATTTTTAAGCTATAAAGAGCGTGTTTCTTTAATCAAATAATAAAACAAAGAAAGTAATTAAAATTCCTTAAGATTTCATTCTCTCAACCAATATAGATATAATATTATTTCCAAATCCTCCAAAGTTGCATGTGATTCCCGTTTCAGCACCATCAACTTGTCTTTTACCTGCATCTCCCCTTAATTGCCAAACTAATTCAACTACTTGAGCAACACCGGTAGCTCCAAGTGGATGACCTCTTGCTTTCAATCCTCCTGAAGGATTAATAGGAATTTTACCACCAATTTCCGTTAATCCCTCATGTGCGGCTTTAGCACCCTCGCCTTTATGAAAAAAGCCTATATCCTCACTCTGTACTGCCTCAAGAATTTCAAAAGCATCGTGTAATTCAGCTACATCCATATCTTTTGGGGTTTTATGAGCCATTTTATAAGCTTCATTAGAACATATTCGCAAAGCTTTCAGAATGGTAAGTTCCTCCCGTTCAAATACTATTTGAGTATCTGTTGCTTGTCCAATACCAGAAATTAAAATAGGTGTATCACAATATTCTTTTGCTTTTTCAGCATTACATAAGACTAAAGCAGCAGCACCATCCGAAATCGGGCAAACATGAAAAAGTCTCAATGGATCTGCAATTATAGGATTGGTCTTATCGTCATTTAGGAATTCATGTACATTCTTCCATGTTCCCTTTCCGTTATTAATTGCGCTTTCCATAAAACTATCAATGCTTCTCTGAAAATGAGCATTTGGATTTAAAGCCCCATTCTTATGGTTTTTAATTGCGATATCGGAAATCCATTCTAGTTTTGCATCATATTTCTCGAGATATGCTCTCGTTAGTAATCCCGCAAATGAAGGAAGTGAGACACCGTGTCGTCTTTCAGCTACCGGGTGTGTTAATTTTGCTAAGTTTGAGGTGACATATCCAGGAGTTGTTATATGAGTCATTTTTTCCCCCCCTACAACCAAAACTAAATCGCTCATTTCTGATGCAATTGCTTGAAATCCCGCTTTTATAGCAGAACCTCCACTGGCAGGACCATTTTTTATATGATCAGCAGCAGCAGGCAATAAACTTATATGATCTACTAAAGCGCTTGCTATTCCAGATATATTATTAAAAGCAGCAGGACTCATGGCTCCAACATAAACAGAATCAAAATCTTTATCACTAGTGTTTGAGTCTTCTATTGCCTTCAATGAAGCTTCCGACAATAAATCTAAAAGTCCCTTTTCTGGTAATCTTCCGAACTTAGTATGTCCTACCCCTATAATAGCTACTTGATTCAAATGAAAAATCTCAAATTCAACTAATTATAATAAATAATTAATAATGAGATAAATAATTAAATAAATCAAGAGATTATTCCTTGATACCCTTGAATAAACAATAACCTATTTTTCCTTCTAATACTGCTTGCATGAAGATTTTTTGATTTTCTAAGGCTTTTTTAACTCCATCTTGACCGTATTCTTTAGTGATGATTTCGATAGTTTTATTCAGTTCCTCTCTAGTCATTATTTTAGAAAAATGTTTTACATCACGATCTTTCCTTATTTTCCAAAACATTTCAGGTTTAGACCACTCGTCGAATTCAGTGATAATCTCATCAACACCCGCTTTGACTAACAATGCTTTCCATTCTTCATACTCCAGAGGTGTTGTTCCGTACCGCTCAGAGATCTCTTCTTTTTCTTCTTTGCTAAGCTTTTCCCGCCAAGTAGATTCGTGAATTACTATAATTCCACCTAATTTAGCAACACGAACCATCTCATTTAACACTTTTTGGGAGTCATCTGGGATACCCACAGCACACTCATTAATTACAACATCGAAAGATTCATCTTCAAAAGGTAAATTTTGAGAATCTCCCTTCTTGAATGTAACCAATCCTTCAACACCTTCGTTTTCAGCATTTTTTCTAGCGGTGGATAACATTTCATCAGAAAGATCCAAACCAGTAACATCAACTCCATATTCTTGAGCATAGAATATGGATTGAGTACCCCTTCCACTTGAAACATCTAAGATTTTTAATCCTGGTTTTAAAGCAGCTAGTTCAGCAGTACGCTTTGTTAATGCCATCCCGCCAGGGTGAAGTGCCTCGATGCCGCTCAATTCGATGATATCTTCAATTGTGGGCCTGTGGATTCCTTTACGTTTCATGTTAATACATGTAATTTGGTAAGCTTAATTATTTTATATAAAATTAAAAAATTATTATTATTTTATAGCTTTTACTTTTATGCTTATAGCAGAAATAGAATTTGCGAATGCATCGATTTCCTCTAATTTTTCTTTTAGGATTTTGTCAACATCAACAACTTCTCCAGTTTCAGATTTGTATGCTACAGATGATGTTACACAAGAAGTCTGCTCAGTAACTTCTTCTAAGTTAAAACCAACATCCTTAATCACACTTAGATAATCGTCTTTTAACATCGCACCTGCAATGCAACTAGCGAATGCTTTCATATTTTTCTTGATTTTGTCGGGTAATTCCTTTAAAAGCACAATATCTGAGACAATTATCCTTCCACCTGGCTTCAATACGCGATACGCTTCTTGATACACTCTTTTTTTATCAGTGGATAGATTAATCACACAATTAGAGATTATTACATCCACAGTATTGTCCGCTATGGGCAAATTTTCAATTTCTCCTAATCTAAATTCTACATTTTCATAGTTCCCTTTTATTGCATTCTCTCTTGCTTTATCGAGCATTTGATAAGTCATATCTACTCCTATGACTTTTCCAGATCTTCCGACTTTATTTGCTGCTAAAAAACAATCAATTCCTGCTCCAGAGCCAAGATCAAGAACAACTTCGCCTTCTTTTAGACCAGCAGAAGCTGTTGGGTTCCCACATCCAAGACCTAAGTTTGCTCCTTCAGGGAGATTTTTCAATTCTTCAATAGTATACCCCATTTCTTTGCTACTTTCTACGGGTCCACAGCATGACGCTGATGCTTTGGGTTCTGCAGAAGGAGAACAACAACTCGAATAACTTGCAATTTTACCGTATCGATCTCTTACAATTTTTTTAATTTCGTTATCTTCCATTTTAAAAATCACATCTAAACCGTTTTTTTTAAGAAAAGTTAAGTTTTTCTTATTATATACTTATAGTTAGTATCACTATATAAAGGTTCCGAATATTTTGGTTCCGAACTATTTTTTAACTTGAAAATTTAGTTCAGAGAACGAGGAAAAATTTTAACATGAATCAGGTTCAGCGATAATGAGGGAACTGTCCAATTTCTTTAACATTTTAGTTAGATCTTCAATGTCATTAGGATTAAATCCGCTACAACAATTATCTAACATGGCGCTAACGTTGGGAGTTTCTTTTTCTAGTGTTTTGCCTTTATCGGTAAGAATAACTAGGACGCTCCTCCTATCTTCGGGATTCATTTTTCGAACTACGATGTCTTTTTTTTCCATAGTATCTACGATTCCAGTTATAGTTGATTGAGAGCAGCAGCACGCGTTAGCTAAAGTTTTGAACTGAACTCCATCAGTTTTCCAGAGCTGTTGCAGAATTGAATACTGAGCAGTTGTAAGGTTTTCTTTTTGAATTATTCTTCGCTGCAATTTTTCAAATTTTTTATTAATTCTATTTATCAATTTGTAGATTTCTGAAAAATCGAAAACAACGCAATCCTTATCTTCACATTTAATATTATTATCTGACATTTGATTATTTTCTTAATTATTAGGTAATAAAATATTTGTATCCTTAATATATTTATTTTTTATTACATATTTATTTTTTCATGTTAAAATCCGCTCTATCATGTCTACTTTCGAATATGAAAATTTAACTTTAACTAATGAAATAAACAAAACATAAAAAAATGAGAAAAAAGTATTATTTAGGATTTTCATTTCTTACGATTGTTGCTGCGCCCATTCCTAATCCTACGCACATTGAACTAATAGCGAATTCCTTCCCTGACTTTTCCAGTTGATGAACATTTGAACCAATTAGTCTTGTTCCAGTAGACCCTGTCGGATGACCTAGTGCAATTGCGCCCCCCCAAGGATTAAACCTTGAATCTTTCCAGTCTAAACCAAGATCATAACAACAGGCAAATATAACGGGACTGAAAGCTTCGTTGATTTCAATAAAACTCATATCATCAAATGTCAAATTTGCTCTTTTAAGCGCTTCTGGCATTGCTTTTATTGGTCCAGTTAGTTGCAATACAGGATCCGTGCCAACAACAACATAGCTCACAATTGAAGCTCTAATTTTTAAACCATATTCCTCAGCTAATTCGCGCGTCATCCAAAGTTGTACTGCTGCACCATCGCTGGTTGGGCAACTATTTCCTGCAGTCAAGAACGCTTTGCTTTTCCTTCCAATAATGGTTCTTAAACCCGCAAGGGTCTCCATTGAACTATTTGGACGAGGAGCTTCGTCTCTCTCAGTGAGAACTGATAAACTCGAATCTTTTGCTACTTCATTATTTTCATCTAGCATCGGTTTTCCGCTCTCGTCAAGCTTAGGACACCAAATAGGTTCAATTTCTTTTCCTCTCTCATCCCATGTTTTAGTAGCTTTTTGATGTGATGCTAATGAGAGGCTATCTAATTCAAGTCTGAATTCTTCTAGAGTTTTTCCTGATTTATTCATCCAATGCAAGCCTAGATCGTTAGCAGAACTAATCTGACCTGCAAAGGAAGTTTTGTATTCTTTTAGTTTTTGAGCTACCTCTGGATTAGATAATATTTTTTTATTTGGTGCTATCATCACCACTTTGTTTTGTTCTTTATCAAAAATATTTGCGTCTGACATAATAGGATATCGATTTTGTACTTCTGTTCCACCACAGATAACGCAATCAACTATCCCTGAGGCAACAGCTTGCCAACCGGACATAACTGATTGAGCACCACTAGCACATTGGCGATTAATAGACATACCAGATATGGTTACTGGCAAATGAGCTGCCAATACAGAGGTTCTCCCAATATCTAAAGCACAATCCCCAATTTGACTATTACAACTAACCATAGAATCCCCAATTATATTGACATCGAAGTCGTTCCGATTAACAATAGTTTCGTAGCAATGTACTACTAAATCATCTCCTCTATGACGTCCTACCGTTCCTTTTCTTCTACCTATTGGCGTTCGGACATAATCAATTAATACTGGTTCTCTTTTTGGATCTTTGAAATATTTTTCATACATACTTACTAGGTTTGCCATAATTCTTCACTTCTTAAGAAATTTTATAGAATCTAATGTATTTTTATTAATTAATTTTATTTTAAATAATTGCATATTTATTCATAAAAATCATTAATGTGAAATTATCATGTTAAATGGGATACACTTTCTTCTCACTTACAAATGTAATTACGAATGTGACCATTGTTTTTTGTATTGTGGACCTCATTCTGAAGGTACTTTTACTTTGGAACAAATTAGAACTGTTCTTGACGAAGCTGTTAAAATCGGCACGATAGAATGGATTTATTTTGAAGGTGGAGAGCCCTTTCTGTTTTATCCTATAATGCTTGAAGGGATTAAACTTGCTAATGAAAAAGGATTTAAAGTTGGCGTTGTAACAAATTCATATTGGGCAACTTGTACTGAGGATGCTGAAGTATGGCTTAAATCCCTTACAGAATTAGGTGTAAAGGATTTTACTGTAAGTGACGATGAATTTCATTTTGAAAATAAAGATGATAACCTGTCCAAAATAGCAAGAAGCGCAGCAGATAAATTAAATATTCCTACATCTTCAATTAGTATCAATGAACCAAAAGTAGAAATGAGATCGGAATCCGAGTATGAAAAGGGAAAGCCCGTAATAGGTGGCGGAGTCACTTTTAGAGGTAGGGCTATTGAAACTTTGATAGAAGGTCTACCTCGTACAATGTGGGAAGAATTAAAAGTGTGTCCATATGAAGATTTAAAGGGATTAGGGAGAGTTCATGTTGATCCTTTTGGTAACACCCAAATCTGCCAAGGTTTAAGCATAGGTAATTTCTGGGAAACTCCTCTTTCAGAATTAGTAAGAAATTATAAACCTGATAATCACCCGATATGTGGTCCTTTAGTTCGAGGAGGTCCAGCTCAATTAGTAAAAGATTACGATATTAAGCACGAAGATTCGTATGTGGATGAATGTCATATGTGCTATAAAGCGCGCCTAGCCCTAATTGATAAATATCCTCAATATCTTACGCCAAGACAAGTATACGGACTGGAAGAAGAATAGAATTGTTTGTGTGTTAAATATCTGCGTAAATTGCTGGTTTAAATGGAACTGCTTTCACTGACCGGTTTTTTGGATCGTAATTTGAATTAATGTATATTTTGCCCTTAATTCTTTTTTCAATGTAATCTCTGTATTCTTCTAATAAGGTTTCTTCGTCCAATGCATTTAAATCCTTTTCCCAAATCCTATCTTTTATTTGACTTTTAACATACGAGATCAAATCTTTATTTTTGATTAAATCACCTTTAAGTTTACATTCATCAATTATTTCTTTGAAATCTCCCTCTTTTGAAGTGATAATTATTAAAACTTCATATTTCCAGCTTGGAGCAGTGTAGAGATAAATTTTGCTTAGATCACTATATGAAACAATTTTTTGAATGGTTAGAATGTCAGTTATTACATCAGAAATATAGTCAAATTCACTTTCAATATCGTTGTTGATGTATCCTTTGTTAAAATCATCCCAAATGACATTTGAAAGGAAATCAGTGTTCCCCATCATCTCCCATAGTTCTTCGCATAGGTGAGGCATGGTTAATGAAAGTATTTTTACCCAGTTTGGAAAAATAATTCTATAAACTTCTAAAACATCATTTGCATCTTCACAATATCTATTAAAATCTTGAATTATGTTAAAAACCTCGTAAAAAGATAGTTGAAGGTATTTTCTTATGTTTAAATCTTTCATACCAATTTCCGCTTCAACAAATTTCTTTGTACATTTCGATAAAATTATTTTTGCATATTTTGTGTTAAGGTTATCTGCTTTTTCCTCAATTTTACTTAGTTTAACTGTATTTTCAGATATAAAATTATAGAACCTTATTATGTGATTTTTTACGATTTGTATTTGTTTTTCACGCCAATCTACACTAATTCCAAAGTCAGCACTATGAGAAATGTAAAACCGAAATAAATCAGCTGAGTAATTATCTTTAATATTTGCTATTGAAATTACATTACCCTTTGATTTCCCCATTTTTTGACCTTCTATAATTACTGGTTCTATTAAGGAGACAATTTTTGGCCAGTGTTCTTCGGGAAAAATAGCTACATGATGAAATATATAAAAACTCAAATGATTGGAAATGTGCATAATTGCTGTATGCCTATGATCTACGGGATACCAATAATAAAATTCCTGTTGCATTTGTTTTAATACAGTTACTTCTATCTTAGTTTGGTTAGACAGACTATTGATATCACCTATATTTAATAAAATATAATCAAAAAACGCGGGTATAAGCTGTTCTGGTTTGATATCATTTTTCTTTATCAGATGAATTATGGGATAGAAACTCATATATATTGTAGAATCGCTTAAAGACTCGATAATCCAATTTTTATCAAATGGAAGCTGAGTTCCAAGGCCTCTCTTCCGCGCACAAGGTCTTTTCTCTAACCAGTTAAAAACATGCTCAAAATTCATTCGATATTTATTGGGGACAATTTTCATACTATTCAAGCATTTTGACGCTTTTTGCTTCCAATCTCCCGCATCAAAATTTAAAAACCATTGATCGCTTATTATCGAAACTAATATTTCTTTTCCACACTTACACCTAAGATCTTTAGTAATAGGTAGAAAAATCTTATCTGCCATTCCATCCTCAATCAAATCATCAATAACTTTAACCACAGCTTCTTTTACCTTCATTCCTTTATATTTTCCACACATATCATTCAGAATTCCGTTATAATATTCTACTTTATAATTCTCTGCTGTTGCTTTATCTAATTTTTCGAAATCTGTTTGAGTTTTGACATTGAACTTTTCGCAGTAAACTTTTGCGGGATAATCTTCGAAATACAATAAGTCAATAATTTGAATGGGTTCTATTTTCTTTACTTCCTCGGAATTTAATTTGAATTCTTTTATAGTTGCATCATTTTTTTGTAGGTCTAATAATGCTATATAATCGTATGGAGCGTGGGCTGGTACTGAGTAGACTACACCAGTTGCCACTGTAGTATCTACAAAATCTCCCGGTAAAATTAGGAGATCTCGACTATCATCTATATTCTTAACCTTTTTTCCAATTAAGTCTACTCCCTTAAATTTCTCGAGTATTTCTACATCCTTATTCTGATTCTTTAAAAGTAAAGTAGCTTCCTCAGAAATAACCCATGTATCCCCATTCACTCTAGCGTACACATATGTACCAGTAGGATTCATCCATAAATTAGTTGCACCGTAGATTGTTTCGGGTCTCAATGTAGAAGGAACTAGATAAGCATCCTCAAATGGAAATTTTATGCAAGTATATTCATTAATTGCTAAATTTAATTCATCTCCACTTGAAATATCGTCCTCACCTACTGCGTTTCCACATTGAGGACAATACAAAATAGGGTATTCATCTTTTTCTAAATATCCCTGTTCGAATAGTTTATGATATTGCCACTCAATTAGCTTATTATAGAGTTTATCACCAGTTGTGAATTCTCTTCTCCAATCCAAACTCATACCTAATGATTTAAAATCGATTTTATAAGTGTCCGAAAAATAGTTAACAATATTCCACGGTTCTACAAAGCTTTCAACTATCCTTTTTACTTGTTCTCGATCAGTTGTATGTAACGATACGTACTCTTCCATTCTTTCAATAGTTCCTTTATCGTTTCTTTCAATGGAAGAAGATATTGCTAACACAGGAGTTCCTGTAATATGAAATGCCATTGGATATAATACATTATAACCTTTAGCACGATAATATCTCGCAAAAACATCTCCGTTCACAAAACTCCTACCATGGCCTATATGTGAAGGTCCAGAAGCATACGGATAAGGAGAGGTAATAAAAATCTTCTTTCTGTCTGGATTTGGGTTAGCTTCAAATATTTTTGCCTGCTCCCATTTATCTTGCCACTTTTTTTCAATCTGTTGCGGGTTATACATAATTTTTATCAATTAATTTCTTTTTTTCAGTTATTGATAATCCGCCCCTTAAGCTTTTTCAGTTAAATTTTATGCTCTCAGCAAACAAATCCGTCAAAAATTTAAAAGAAAAAGATAAAGCGGATTTGTATCGCTCATAATAATAATTGTAATAATGCCTGAAGTAATACTCTTTTCCGTAAAAATTCTTTTACTGAGCTCGTTAAAGCCGTATTATTCGTAAACATTATTAATTTATGCAAATCCCTTCTGTTTTATAAATTTTATCTTAGATTAAAAAGAAGATTGGTAATTAAGCTCTATACATTTAAAATTTATCGTTAATTACGAATTAATTATGAAATTTGAAAGTTTAATTTATAAGGAAAATGAAGAAACTGCTTGGATATTACTGAATCGACCAGAAGTTATGAATGCATTAAGCATGAAACTTTCAGAAGAAATTGTCGCTGCGATAGAAATAGTAAGACAATCTACAAAACTCAAATTCTTGGTTATTAAAGGTGAGGGTCCCAACTTCTGCGTTGGAGATGATATTAAAGAGATGATTAAATGGGGAAACGCTAACGATATAACTCGAAGATGTCGGTATTATCAAAATATGGCTAATCAACTAGAGGAACTGGATAAAATTACTATAGCTGCGGTAGACGGTTATGCTGTGGGAGGAGGATTGGAGATTACTATGGTTTGCGATTTTGTTATAGCTACTGAACGTTCAAAATGGGGTATGCCTGAAGTAGATGTTGGAATAACTCCCGGATGGGGTGGTACGACACGTTTAGCGCGACTAATCGGTCGAAGAAGAGCGAAAGAAATCAATCTTATTGGAGCACTTCATACGAGCAAAAAGGCTGTTGAATGGAATTTGTGGAACCGAGTTGTTGCCAACGACCAACTTGATGAAGAAGTAAAGCGACTATTAGAAGTGCTTAAAACCAAAAATCAGCAAGGAATGCGTCAATTAAAATTTATTATTAACCGAGGAGTAGAATGCGATTTATATACAGCTCAAGGTTTCGAAGTTTTATCTGGCGCTTTAACGGGAGCTGTGAGTGGAATGTGGAAAATAAAAGACGCTGATCAAGGCAAAGGCATTATCGGCTTCACTGATAAAGCTAGTTTATGGCAAACAAGAAGAAGATTAGCAAAAGATTTTTGGGTAGATTAACTATTCCAATATAGAAATTTGTTTTATTTTTAAAAGAAAAGGAAAAAATATATTACATATGGTATGTTAATATAATTAATTCTTTGATATAGAAAGAATTAGTTTTAAAAAAATTGGTTTTAAAATTGGTAAAAGGAACAGTAAAATGGTTTAATAGCCGAAAAGGCTTTGGATTTATAAATAGTGAAGATGGTACCGATGTTTTCGTTCATTTCTCTGCATTAGCAGGTGGAGATGACGAATACAAAACATTAAACGAAAACGATAAGGTTGAATTCGAAGTTACTGAAGGTCAAAAAGGCCCTCAAGCTTCCAATGTTGTCGTAACTGAGAAAGCCCCTCCTCAATTTAACTCGTATAATCGAGGCGGAGGAGGAGGCGGCGGCAGACGAAATCGCTATTAGTTTAAATGAGTTAGTACAAATCTGCAAATGTAATTTAATAAAATAAGTAGTAAATAATAATTAGTAAAAAACTCTTTTTGCGATTGTTATCTAACCTTATCTTTTTTTTTTTAATTTATTTGAAATGCTCTAGTTAGTTTTGAAAATAAGCATTTCAGGTGTTATTACTGCGTTTCATTTCTTTTGATACTTTCATAAACCCTCTGATCATCTTTGCAAGCGGAAAACCCCTGAAGGATTTACCATTTTCTTTGCATGTTGGTAATGCGTAGGGAATGACTGTCACGCTGCTTTTTTCAACATCCGTCATAACATATTTCTTCAATAATTCCATTTGAGAGGTAAATGTCTCTTTATCTTTCCAAGTTTCAATCAATTTTACATTATATAAATTTGTCAATACCATTCCTGGTTGAAATATGTTAATTTTGATATCATTTTCACCCATTTCCAACTCCTTTGCTAAACATCGAGAAAATGCAACAACCCCTCCTTTAGAGGCAGAATAAATGGTCATATTTTCCATTGGTCTATCGGCTCCACCGCCTGATAATGTTATTATCCTCCCATATTTTTGTTTAATCATTTGGGGTAATACTGCTGATATTGAATTTAATACTCCGATTAAATTAATTCCAATGATTGTTTTAGCGTCTGAATTAACCTTATCTAATGTTAAATATTGAAAGGGTCCATAAGTTAAGTTCACGCCGGCGTTCGCTACTAAGATACGGATAGATCCAAAAGCTTCAATGGTTTTGTCAATAAGTTTTTTGACGGCAATAGGATCAGAAACATCACAAGGTATACCGATAACAGAGTCTCCAAAATGCTTTTTAAACTCCGCTAAGGTTTGATTTACATTAGTTTCATTTCGAGAACAAATCGCTACTTTACATCCTTCTTTAAGGAATAGTTCGGCTATTTTTTTCCCAATTCCACTTGTGGAACCGGTTACGATTGCAGTTTCATTAATCATTTTCATTTAAAAATCACCATAATTTTTAATTATGTAGAAAACTTAAGGAACTTTTCGGTTCTTTTTTAACCACTCGACTCCAAAATCTACAATAGCTCGGATTGGTATCAATCGACTTTCTGCCAATCCAATTTTGCCTGGCTTATAATTGATTTTGGATTCAAAATCCTCGCCAAGCTGTGCAAAATCATCGCTATTGAGATTTAGGTCTTCCCATTCTACCCATTTTCTCTGATTATTTATCAGCATTGCGCATCCAGTTTTACTATATTTTTTACCAGGAAATTCACTTCTATATTCAGCAAGGTGTATCGATGAATTGTTCTCATGACTAACTCCTATCAATAAAATTTTTCCATCGAGTTCGTATAGGCGCGAAATAGGGGATCCTTCGCCAAGATCTCCTATTAATTCGTGATTTTCGATGATAGGTTTTGCGTTTTTACCCCACGCTGCGAAAGATGACATTGGGTGATTGCTCCGTAGAACATTAGGCCAATTTCTAAAAGTTTCAACAATCGTTCCCATTCCTCTGGTGGGGGTTATTTTTGGTTCGAAGGCGGGCATCTCTTTTCTAATCGTATCCCACCAACTCTTAGGTACGGGGGGATTTTCCCATTTAGATGGTTCAGAGTTACCGCTAGAAAATGTCGGCATTACTAAAGTGCCCTCGGGAGTTAGGGTTTGCATTAAAGCTTTAATAACTGATACTGGTCCTCCAACAGTCCAGCCAATTTTACTTAATGAACTATGCATAATTATTATAGCTCCCGGTTTAACACCAAGAGCTTCAAAATCGCTTTTTAAAGAAGTTATTGTATTAGGTTTTGTCGTATAATCAACAACGCTACCCTCAGTTTCCTTCTTTCTATCGCTTTCCATAATAATTAAAATAAGATAACTTATAACTACTTTACCCTACGGACTAAAACTACAATAAAATACAGTTCATCAACAGAGTGATGCTTTTCGCTCTTGCTTTTAGTAGGGTTTTTTCTGTTATTCCCTCCATTTCTTTGGATGGAAGAATTATTTCCTTTAATACTTTTTTAAAAAGTAGATACTCGTCTTTTCTACTAATGTATGGATCAACTCTTTCTGAGTGAATGTACTCGTTTATAGGTTTTTTTTTCCCGTTGTAATTACCTTCTGTAAGATCAAATTTGTATTTATCATACACTAAAAAGCAATGAACCTTAGGTACATAAGGAATTTCGTATTTTTTTAGAATTTCGTTAACCCCTGTTGTTATCTCCTCCGTAAATTTATAGACGCAGACATGTTTATAAAGCGGTATATTAAGTTCTTGTGCCAGACCTGCGATTACAGCATGTTTGGTAGTACACGATCCTCTTTTTTCTTTGAAGAATATCATTTTATCTTCATAATTTGTATTATAACCGTAGTCAATCTTATGCACATAGTCACAAGCTTCCCTAAAGGTTTTTATTCCTAAGTCTAAAAACTTAATTGAAAGTTCTCCAACTGGTTTAATTTCAGCGTCTGGTAATTTATCATAAGAATCCATACAATTGGTTTTAATTGATAAAATTTAAAGTATATCTTTATAGACTATAGAATTTACTAGAATTCTGAAGAAAGAAAAAATTAATAATTTACTAGAGCGATTTTTGAATATTTCTAAATCCTTTTATAATTTAATCTCTTCTATAACAAATAAAAAAGAGAGAATTGAAGTTGAAGCTTATAAAAGGATTTATTGTTGATCAAGAAGAGAATTATCAACTAAATGTAATCAATCATATGCGACAGGGAATAAGAAATTTCGCTAAACAAGAAATTATCACTAGAAAAGATGATGGTACTTTATTCCGATATGCCTATAGAGATTCATATGAGAGAATGCAACGATTAGCTAATGCTTTACAATCAATCGGTATAAAAATTGGTGACCGCGTAGGAATTATTGCATGGAATCATCACCAACATTTTGAGATCTATTATGGTCTTCCTGGGATGGGAGCCGTTATGGTTTCTCTAAATTTAAATCTTATTCCTAAAGAATTATCTTATGTAATTAATCATTCTGGTGCCAAATATATTATCGTCGATGAAAATCTGATTCAGGTGGCAGAATCTGTTGCTCCGTTATGTAAAGCTATTGAAGGCTACATTATCATTACTGATAATGATCTATCTGATTTAAACACAAAACTTAAACCAATTTATAGTTATGAAGAACTTTTAAATAAAGCTTCACCCCTATTTGTTTGGCCCTATTTAGATGAAAATTCATCTTATGCTGCGTGTTATACAACGGGTACTACAGGTAAGCCTAAAGGAGTTTATTATTCTCATCGGGAAGTATACATCCATTCTTTAATGTTTACAGCTAAATTTTCAATTTCTGTAAATGATGTAATCTTTCAAATGGTTCCTATGTTCCATGTTCTTGGTTGGTCAATACCTCAGGCATCGACATATGCGGGTGCAAAATTAATGTTCTCAGGCAAATGGAATTTACCAGATTTAAAGGAACTTACTTATCTTATGGTCAAAGAAAAAGTAACAATCTCTGCTGCAGTACCGACTGTTTTGATGGCGATGCATGAAATAATTATGAAAATGGATGAAAAACCAGATCTTACATGCGCTCGTTTTCTTTGTGGGGGTTCTGA
>DATKTW010000166.1:0-33547 GCA_035530895.1 Candidatus Nanopelagicaceae bacterium | reverse complement strand
TAATTTCTTCGTGGCATAGATTAATCGTTGTGAATGGAAAGTCTGGAAATAAAGTATGGATGAATGATCAGGACTATACCAATGACGTTTGGAAAATAGAAGTAGTAGAAGATATAAATGGTAATGGATTTGAAACTATTATTGCTGGTTCAGAAGAAGGTAAATTAAGTGCATTTGATTCTCAAGATGGAAGCAAACTTTGGACTTTTACAGTACAAGGAACAGAAAGGTATATTTATAGCATGAGTGGTCTTACTCTCCAAACGATACCTAATTCTATTGATGATATAAAAGTTGTTGGAGATGTTAATAATGATCAGATTAATGATATTTTAATAGCTTCTGATGATGGATATTTACGATTAATTTCTGGAAGGATTGGAAGTCTTCTTGATGATCATATTTGTTATAATTTAAGTAGTTCTATAGAAGAATATTATGGTAGTTACCCAACATCTCCATACTCATCAGTACAAAGAATATTTATGAAATCTGGAATAAAAATTTACGAAATTCCTGATATTAATAATGATGGGATTAAAGAATACATTTCAATCGCATCTGATCTCGATTATTCTTCAGCTTATGGTTCATCACAATATAAAATAATTCAAGGTAAAATATTTAATATAAATCCCTTATCCGAAATAAAAAAGATAAACATCACCCGTAGTCTAAACTGGACATATAGTAAATTTTTTTTCAGTTCTTATCCAGAAATAATTAAAGTAGATTCCGATATTTATCTTTATTATTATTCATATGAAAGTACTAGTAGTTATTCTTCTAGTGGCCCAGCATTAATTAATCGATACCACATAGATGATAAAACTTCACAAAATCCAGAGGTTGTTTATGCAGATCCTGGTCAATATGAGAGTGTATCGGTTTATAGTGGAAGTGAGAAAGGACATTATTTCTTGAATGTTGGTGATCTTAATAGTGATGGTGTGGATGATTTATTTGCCATTACTGCAAATGGTCGCTATTTATGTATCGATTGTAAAAATAATGATATCCTTTGGGTGAGAACTCAAGAGGAATCTGAAGTAGAGATAACTGAGACCAAAGATTTAAATGGAGATGGATTAAACGATTTCTTAATAACACAAATAAGTGCTTTTGAACCAGATTGGATGATTTCTGAAACCTCGTCTCAAACTACAGAAGTAGCAACCATTATAGTTGAATTATATACAATTGATGCAAGAACGGGAAGTGTAATATGGTCCTTAAATATTCCTCAACCAGAATATTATAAAGGGCTAAGGGACTTAAAAAATGTGGGGGATATTACTGATGATGATATTGACGATTATGGAGCATGGATTATTCCTTCAATAATACCTTCGGATATTTCGGAAATTATAACAAATCTAATAGGGAATGGATCAATTGATTCAAATATAGCAGAAACGGTATATAGGTCTCTCCTAACTAATTATACTAAAGTTTTAGTTATTGATGGTTCTGATGGAAATATTATTTGGAATACTCCTATGATAGATTTTCCATATAAATTTTATCGCCAATATGAATACAATGGGACTTATTTATATCCAATAGAGCCACAATCCTCTGGAAACCATATATATAATAGAATTAATGGTGAAATAGATGATACATGGGTTAGTAGTTATGAGATTCTGTGGGGAAATGTATGGAATCCTTTATCATTAGCGCAAGCAAGTAGTATTGTACCTATAAACGGTACTACTTCCGATAGCTTATCTGAATTATTGGATGATGAAGGAAATTATACTATTAAAGCTGAATATGTAGATTCTTCATGGAAAGCGATAATGGATTTAACAATTCCAGTAAATTTACTTGATGACAATTTATTGGGGAGTATGGAGTATCCACGTTCCCAAACTGAACGATTATCTGCTCTTAAAATGCAAACTAGTCTAATGGTAAATACTTCATCTTCGAATTGGTACAATTTTACTTATGAAATTTTTGATGTATTGAATAACAAATGGGTTTTATGCAACTGGAGTTCAGAACCTAAAACTTGGAATAATCACACTTATCCTGATCTTAAAGGTAATTATATACATCCTTCACTTGAAAACTCTTTTCGAGATGATCAAATGTGGGTAATTACACGTGGAACTCACGACGCAGATGATTTTATTGAATTTGACTATGAGAACAAAACTACATTATCGAACTTCGTAGATACAAACAAAAATATTCAAATTCGTTTAAATATAACAAACGGTCAGAGTGCATTTAATTTGACGATTAATGATTTTGGTCTTGCAGCGTTTTATTGGGGTTTATTTGACAATGAATACGATAGATATTATACATGGAAATATGCTACTGAAGAATATTACGATGATGAATTCGATGTTAGTAATCTACTAAATTTAGAAATTCAAGATTTTGAAGTTGTTAACGGAACAAATGATCAATATCTGGATTTAGTTGCTATAATTGGTATTGAAAACTACGATACATGGAGTACAAGAATCCGCCTTTTTGATCTAAAAAGCAATGAGGCTTATACTAAATGGAGTCTTAATCAAACATTTATTCCATACGAAAACGTACGGGTTTTACCTCTAAATAATAGTCTAAATAACTGGTTATTATCCGGGATTTTCCAATTCGGAAGTAACTTTAATTGCTCTCATAAATTAATAAGTGAACCTAATTGGGAATCTCAACTATCTCATTTTGAAAGTTATTCAGACTCTAAAGTATTAATTAATTATTCATGGGAAGTCATTCCAACCTTTTCAACAGAAACATATTACAGTTTTACACCTTATGAATATCCTGGAAAAACAATGATATCGAAAGAGGGAAAAATAGGAATTATTGTAGGAGAATATGGATATGTGGAAGAAGAACAGTATGGATATATTGGAGAAGATGTGTACTCAATCTTTTCTTTAATCAGTATCCGAATTATTGATATTAATAGCCGTTCAACAGTATGTAAAATCCCAACAGAAAATTTGGAATCAGCTATCTATAGTTCGGAGAGTAATGTAGGAAAGATTGATTTTAGTGCTGAAGGTGCAGGTTATTTATTACTAATTTCCCATGAAGATTTCAATGGCGATGATTTCCTTGATCACGTTGGTATATATTCTATATATGAATTCTCTGAATATGATTATAGGTATGGAAAGGAATGTAAAATATTTAGCGGTAATTCTGGTGATTCTAATCCTGATATTCTATTTAAAGAATATTTCGCGGACACTAATATAAACGACAATGTCTATATATCAGATAAACTTAAAATGCCTTTTACTTCAATCGGAGATATTAATAGTGATGGAACCCCTGAAGCAATAATAGGAATACAATCTGATAGCTCTGAATGTAAACATTCTTATATCAATTTCTATGATATTTTTAATAGTAATGAAAATGTACCACTCGAATTAACTAATTATAAATGGACATTAGAACCTGCTAGTTGTTTGACCCCTTACGGTAGTTATTATAACTATGAATTTGTTTTAAACACTGAAAAAATTGAAGATATCACTGGAGACGGACTTAACGAGATTTTTATCCAGCACGATTATTACAGAAGAACAACAGGTGAATGGGGATATGAGATTTATGAACCAATTCCAACAACAGAAATTCTGGATATATTCAATCGGAAAATTCTTTATAGATTTAATATGGATGTTAATTCAATATATCCAATTGTTGATTTAAATGAAGATGGAAATGGTGAACTATTAATTGCGAGTGAAGAAATAGTATATTGCATAAATTCTAAATTTAACATTCAGATTTCAAATCCTACAAATAGTGAATCTATGAGTTCTAATAATTTCAATATTGAGTATGAGACTGATTCACAATATGATTATTTTGAAGTATTAATAAACGGGGTTAGTCAAGGGCCTACCACTGCTAAAAATGTACAAGTTTCTCTTAGTTCAGGTTGGAAAGATATTAGCGTTATTATGCACGATAAGAGTGGCTTAATTTTATCTATTAATACCATCAAAGTATTAGTACCATCTAATCAAATTCATTTAATATTTACTTTCGTGCTTCTTGGTGCTTTATTTGGGGTTTCCATATATTATCGACGACATCGTAATAAACAAAAAGAGTTGATTTTAATTGACAAAAAAATTAGTGAAGGAGGTAAAAAGTAAATGATCACGAAAGATTCAAAAACAAATCTTGAAATTTGGAGCGATAAATTAACAAAAATCTATGGGAAAAAAAATGAAGCAGTAGAGGCTGTGTCAAAGATTGATCTACGAGTGAAACCAGGAATTCATGGATTCTTAGGTCCAAATGGAGCTGGAAAAACAACTACGATTAATATGTTGGTTGGGGCTATTTCTATAACTGAGGGGGACGCTAAAATAAGAGAGAAAAAAGCAGGTACAGTTTCAGCTAAACAATTGATTGGTTTTTTACCCCAAGATCCTGTTTTTTATGGAGATATGACTGGAGAAGAATATTTAATATATATGGGCCAATTAGGAGGATTGCAAAAAAAAGAAGCTAGATTAAAGGCTCAACAACTTCTAGATTTTTTTGATCTGTTTGATGCTAGAACTAGAGAGATAGACACCTATTCTGGAGGGATGAAACAAAAAGTCGGTATTGCGGCATCTTTAATACATGATCCTAAAGTGCTAATCCTTGATGAGCCTACAGCTAACTTAGATCCAATGGGAAGAGCGGATGTAGTTCAAAAAATCAAACAATTATCAGATAGAGTAAGCGTGTTTGTTTCAAGTCATATTTTATCTGAAATTGAGCAAATGTGTGAAGATGTAACAATGATAGATAATGGTAAGATTGTAATTTCGGATTCTATCAGTAATATTAAGAAGAGCTTTATAAGTAATTTATATTTTTTAGATACTGATAAGAATGAGAAATTAGTAGATCAATTGAAAGATAAGGATTTTATATCAAAAGCTTGGAGTGATGACTTAGATGGAAAAATTCATATTATTCCTAAAGATGCTGATAAGCTTCGAGATATCTTACCTCAGATGCTACTTGAGAATAAGGCTAAATTATATAGTTTTCATCAACCTGAATTATCATTACAAGATATTTTTATGGAAATTATGTCAAAAACGAGGGGGGCTAAAAAATGAAAAACAATAGATTAAACAAAGGAGGAAAGATAAAAACTAGTTCTAAGAAATCGAACTCAAATGTGTTACAACTTGTGAAGAGTTGGCTTTCTAGGAACATTTTCAAGAGAACAGCAATAATAATAAAGAAGACCTTTCAAGATATTTTTTCTTTTAAAAAGACCATTATAACTTTGATTCTAGTAGTAATATTTCCTTTAATTGTTGTTTTATTACCAACATCAGTAGATTTTGGTCTGATATCTCCTAATCATGCTGCTACGATAATCGGTTTTGCATTAATCTTCCCTGCATTTTTTTGGACCTTAGGTTTGGTTTACACCATCATTATCGGAACTTCAGGAGCACCTCTTATTGCTGAAGAAGTTAAATCAGGAACAATGTTATTATTAGTGAGTAAACCTATCAGCCGAATAAAAATATTTATTGGTAAATATATAGCAGTATATCTATGGGGAATGATTTTAAGTTTTTTCTCTATTTTTATGATAGGATGGATCGGAGTATTTGCAAAATCCGGTAATATTGATCATTTTTTTAGTTTAATACCATTTTTGACTGCTCTATATATCTATAGCTTATTCATTTTGTTTCTATTTACAAGTATTACAATGGCGTTTTCTTCAATTTTCAAAAAAGCAAGAACAGCATCGATGTTAATAATTTTAATTGTTTTACTTTCTTATATCGCATTTCTACTAATTAGAACATTAACTGGTCCATTTTATGCGACATATCAATTATATCATTTTGATCTTGGTTATCATTTAGGAAATGTATTTATATTATTTGTTGAAACATTGAATGCCGTTCCACCTTCTGCAAGTTGGCAATTGTGGTTTGCAACGATAACAGGAGTATATAGTACTGTAACAACGATAGATCCAGATCAGAATATAAATCTTGGAGGTTTAGAAAAAACTAATTATTATTTGCCAGTGGTTTCATTATTACTTTGGATTTTAATTGCTGCTTTACTTTTAGTATTTGGTATATGGAGTCTGAGGAAAAGGGAAATTTCTGTCTAAAAATTAATCTTTTTTTTACTATTTAATATTAACAAAAAAAAATATGATGATGATTAAAAATAGAATATTTAAATTTAAATGTCTCTTCGATACAAACTTTTATCTGGAACAATGCTCATCATAATTAAATCATCTCTAACTTTCCATCCTAATTTTCTATAAAAATCTACTACTTCTTTATTAGATTTCTCGATAGCTAAGTGGACTTTGTGTACTTTTTTTATATAGAACTTCTCAATTAATTCTTCCATTAGCATTTTACCATATCTTTTTTTTTGATAATCAGGATCTATAGCTAGATGGTGTACATAACCCCTTCTTCCATCAAAAGCCCCCATTACTACCGCTATAACTTTTTCGTTTTCCTTACCGATTAAAAATAGATCAGGGTTTCGTTTTAGCATCCTTGCTACCTCATTTCGTGTGTCTGATGAGCTTACTCCTATACTTGATCTTTTCCAAAGATCAATAATTTCGTGGTAATATTGCATAGTAAAAAGTTCTATCTTCATTTTAATCACTAAAATAGTTAATAGAGAGTTTATTTATTTTCTTTCTTATTTCTGTTTTATTATCAATAATTTCTTTAATATCGTTTGAAATTTCCTTTCTTTTATTAATCTCAGATGGAATTGGTAAAATTACATCCATTATTCTATTACCAATTGTAGCAATAGTGCCTTGAACGAAGGTTATTGCTTTTATTTGCTTTTGAACAATGTCAAGATTTAGAAGGTATAATAATAGGTACGAATCAATATTCTCGTTATTTTTAAGAGTTTTTATCTGAAATATGTGGCTCTGGATAATAATTCTTGTATCTAACTCAGAAATAAATGCCGTATTTCCAATTAGATTTGGACCGCCATCCTTTACTAACAGAATGTCTCCAATTTCAATATTCTGTTTATCTTTAAATTGGTCGTATACCTCGTTGGAAGTTTTTTTATGTGAATTTAGATCGACTTCCCAATTATTAATTTCGCTAGTACGGATAAACGGAATATCGCCTAAACCATAAACATGTGAACCAATTTCGTCTCCTCTTGGTATGTACCCTTTATTTTTTGTGTATATTATTTTTTTATTAATTAGATCGCCGATAGAAATTAACTGAAAATTAATATTATTTTCGAGAGCCTTTAGAGGTTTTTCTACGCCAATGTAATAAGAAGGGATAAAAATTTTATTTTTAATCTGGCTAAAATTGATTTTAAAGAGTTTTTGTTCCTTTTGGTAGTTAAAATCTTCTGTATTCTTTAATTTCAAATGGAGATCGATTAAATCATCATTTATAATAGGGTTTTTATCCTGATCTAATTTCTTAGTTCCATCTTTATTCAATATATATTGAGTTTTTCCATCTTTATCGTGGCCAACATTGTCAACAATTGCAAAATCAATTTTATAATTCTTGGGAATATCTTTTAATTTTTGAAAGAAAAGAATACTTGTCTTATTACAAGTGTAAGGTTGAAAAGTATTTTGGTCTAATGATATAATTCCTAAAATTTTACCATTTGATTTAAGAAAATCCCATATATATCTATCTGAGGGGTTTCCAAAAATACCTTCGGGTAAAACAATTCCTAATTTTCCACCATCCTTAAGGAGCTGAACACATCTTTCAATAAATAGGATCTGTGGAGGTTGTTGTTTTACAATCTTCTCCTGTTTTTGCCAATTTCCATCAATATTCTTCCATAAATGCCCGAATTCATATTCATTTAGTATTTTCTTATTATTTATCGGAATTTTTGCCCCAAATGGGGGATTAGTTAGTATAGAATCAAAATAATTGTTTTTTATTACTTTTTTAGCTTGATCCCGATAACTATTGATATCTAGGGAATCTTCACAGAATACATTAGATTTGCCACTACTTAAGATTTCTAAGTATAATTTACAAATTCTTGCCAAGAACAAGTCTTTATCTATACCATATAAGTTAGAAATTATTTTTACTTTTTTCTGCTCATTATCTATCTTGGACCATAGCAACTCCTTTGTTTCAAGAAGAAATCCACCATGTCCACATGCAGGATCTAATACTTTTGAATCTTCTTCTGGATCTAAATAATTTACCATAAATTTTGCGATATTTGGAGGAGTAAAGAATTGCCCACCTTCATCTTTTAACATTTTACTTACAAAAATTTCAAATGCATCGCTTAAAATATCTTTAGACGATTCAAGAAGTGAAATGTGTTCCAGTTCTTTAATGATTATGAATAATAAATCTTTATTCAAAGTGATTTGCTCGTTTTCTCCCATTATATCAGGATATTTCTTCTTAACATTCAGTTGAAAAAAGGTTTGAATCCGCTCAAGTAGCTCTTGTTCTGTTTCTTCTTCTCTTATATAAATGTCCATTTCATCTTCTGGGGACTTATTTATTTCATCAACTAATTTACACAATAAAAGATTGATTATTTCTTTTGAACGTGCTCGAGTGTCTGTATCAGCGTATTTTAATTTTCCATATAAATGATTATTAATAGAAACAAAAGTTTTCTTTAAATTTGGAGACTTTTTTAAATCTCTTTTTCTAATAAGCTTGCTATTGTTCTCTTGGGCAAATTCTTCTAGAGTTTTAGGCATTTTTTTATCTTTTCAAATTCAATATAATTAATTTTTATTGAGAGAAAATAAATTTTATTCATGTTATTTTAATACCTTAGATTTTGTAAAACATAATAATTCTTCAGTTTGAAAACGGTTTCAAACGAAACCACCTAGAAGAACTCATATGTTGAATGCTTCTGCTATAGATCACTAAAGTCTTCCACAATAATTTATACTATCATCACCGTAAGATTCCTTAAACAAAACAAGAAAAATGTCACAATCTTTAAATCATCGTTAAAGCTAATTAACCTTAGCATAATTTAGATGTTTTGCGAATCAAGAAACATCTTGTAGAGAACAAATTAGATGAAATTGAAAGGTGAAGAAGGTTGGTTGAAAAAAATGACTCAAAAGTGTTTATTGGTAAAAAGAAAGCAATGGACTATGTAATGGCAGCTATATTTGTTTTAAACAAAAAACCAGTAAGACTCCTCGCTCGTGGGAGATCTATTTACCGAGCGGTAGATGTTGCGGAAATTCTTAGAAACAAATTTCTCAAAGGAAGTGATTACGGAGAAATTCTTATTAACACTGAAACGCTTAACAATACTGATGGCACTAATACTAATATCTCTTCCATAGAGATAGAAATTTTACCACCTAAAAAATAATAGTTCCGTATAATAGCATAAATTACTGGAGAAAATCAGGAGATTTCTCGAACCTTTTTTTTATTTTTAATTACTTTTCCAAAAATTTATAGTGGTTTTCATCAATTACCGGTCGGTATCCTATCTTTTGATATATACTATTTGAGGTTGGATTACTTAAATCTGTAAAAAGAAAGCAATAGGTATTCCCAACTTCTAAAAGCAGTTTACTTAATTTTGCCACGCATTCAGTCGCATATCCTTTTCTTCTCAAGGGAATTGGAGTATAGACTAAGTTCACAAAAACACCATTCGGAGTTTTACCTGCTTCCTTCGCCATTGAAACGGGTTCATCATTCTCAAACAATAAATATATGTGGCTTTTACCCTGTTCAAATTCCTCTCTTAAAATATTAACCATTCTTAGTATATCATCTTCGGTTGTATCAATTAATGCCTCCTTCATCATTTCGCCTGCCCATTGGAACACTAATTCTTGATGAACTTTTGGAGCAACTGAGAATTTTCTGTGTCCAAGTGTTTCTTCTGAAATTTTTTCTAACATATATATCCTTTCTTTCCGAAACAACTCACATTTTAATACATTTTTTACACACCATTGCTCGGCAAATTTATCTGCTGCTTCTTTAAAACGTAACACTCCTGGCAATGTTTCACCCTGCTTTATGAGTTCTTCAGTAAGCACATCGATTGTGCTTAAATTATCAGTGTAGGATATTATAAGATCGTGTGGTGGAGTTCTTAGGACGATCAATTTTATAATTTTAGCGTCAGTTAACGAGAATAAAAGAGGTTTCACTTCTCCATAGGCTTCTACATTTTTTTTTAGAGAATTAAGAATAGATAAAGGAAGATTATTTTCTGCTTCATGTTCCAATAGAAAAGGATATGCTACTTCATAAAATTCTTCAATATCGTCATAAAACCTTGTTTCCATGCTCTTATAAGAAGATTTGCTACTTAATAAAGATTTACGAATGATCTCGTCTACTACTTAAATAATACTCTCTTTGAGATTAATAAGCTGCTTCTCAAAATTTACAATATCGGCTTTTGAAATGGTTTTAGAATTAATTTTCTCTATCATCCCAACGAAATCTTTTATAAGGGGATGCTCCAAAACAACGCAAGTTTGACTCATAGTATTAACGTCAACTATAAGAGCGGATTTTAAAATCTCGCCCATACCAATAACATCTTTGAATAATAATTCATTATCTTCTGTATACGATATAATTACAATATCTTCTAATATCTGCGAGCCATCGTTTTTCTTGATTACCTTAAATTCACACATACGAAAAATTTCTCCTTAAATTTAATAATACCACTATTTTAATTGGTTAAATCAAATAAAACCAAATTTTTTAAAATACGGTTAATAAAATAAAATATAGCAATTATTTAAAAACTTAGTTGTAAAATCTTTAACAGAGGAAATTGATGAAAATATGGCAAGACCATATCAAAAAGCAAATATCCCAGGACCTGAGCAAGGAACCAGCGTTTACGATCCTAAGATCATGGCAAACCTCTTAAAGGACGATAAAAAGAAGGTTTTTGTCATAGGTTCAGAGTCTTTAACTTGGGAGCTTGGTGGAAAAAAAGTAGTCGACTATTTCATTGAAGTAGCTAAGAAACTAGATTGTCACATCATATCTACAGGTCATACTTACAAGTACCTTAAAGATAAAATCCCTAACGATAAATTATGGGATATGTCGCTTATAAATATAACCGGTAGATTAGTTGATAAAGATTGGAAAGGTTTAGATGGCGAAGGACAATATAGTATGGCTATTTTTGGCGGACATCTTGTATATTATGTGAGTCAAACCTTAAGTCGATTAAAGAACTTTCAAAATCACTTACGACTCGTTGAGTTGGATAAATATTCCCATCCAAATGCCAGATTTAGTCTTCCAAATTTGAGTGACGACGATTGGAAAGATTTTTTAGAAAAATTAATTGAAAATTTATAAAATTAAATTATTTATAAAAACTAAGAGGAGAATAAATATATGAGTTTTTCAGACATGCCTGTAGATGTTGGCCCCGTTTACGAAGGGGAACGCATCAGGGCTAAGCAAATGTATGTAGAATTAGGCGGTCCCAAAGTAGAAAAGCATTTTGAATTAGTCCGAGTGAAATCTGCTAAGGAAATCAAAGATGGAGAGGTAACATTACATGGTCCTGATCTCAAAGACATGGAACCGGGTTCAACTCATCCAATTGGAATTTTTGTTGAAGTTTCCGGACCAGAGCTGGAAGAAGATTTAGAAGCAGTCTTCGAACGACGGATTCATGAATTCTGCAATTTTGTTAATGGGATTATGCATTTAAATCAAAGATATACGAACTGGATGCGCATTTCTACTTCTGCTTTCGAAAAAGGTTTCAATTCTTTCCAAATGTTAGGTACAATTCTAATTAGACTCTACAAAGCAGAACTTCCTATAATTAAAAAAGCACAAGTAACAATATACACCGATCCGAAAGAAATTGAGAAACCATACGAATTTGCGATGGGTGTTTACGACAAAAGAGACGAAAGAGCTCGAACGATTCACGACGAAGATGTAGATATGTTCTATGGATGCGTTTTGTGTCAATCCTTCGCTCCTACTCACGCGTGTTGTATCACTCCTGACCGAACAAGTTTATGTGGTTCAATTAATTGGTTTGACGCCAGAGCGGCAGCGAAGGTAGATCCAAAAGGGCCTTTATTCGAAATCCCTCCTGGTGAATGCTTAAACCTAGAAGCCGGCGAATATACTGGAATAAACGAAATGATAAAAAAGCGCTCGTTAGGTGAAATTGAAAGAATTTATCTATTTTCAGGAATGGAGTTCCCTCATACATCGTGCGGTTGTTTCGAAGCTATTGACTTCTATATCCCTGAAGTAAATGGACACGGAATTGTTGATAGAAACTATAACGATGTAGCAATTAATGGACTTCCGTTCAGTGCGATGGCAAACCAAACTGGCGGCGGCAAACAGATGCCTGGATTTAATGGTATCAGTATTCAATACATCGTATCTCCAAAATATCAGCAATATGACGGACTGCAACAAGGATTAGATAAGGGAATTGAGACTATTGTTTGGATGAACAAGGGAGTAAAGGATAGAGTCGGAGAATTCCTTCCGAAAGACCTTTTACCCAAAATCGCGACTGAAGAAGATGTTCCCGATATTAACAACTTAAAGAAGTGGTTAGAGGAAGTGGATCATCCTATAGTGAAGACGTGGGCAGAAGCGTTAGGTGAAGAAGAGGAAGAAGAAGAAGGTGAATGGGAAGCTGAAGGTGCAATGGTTCCAATGGGAACGCAAGCATTTACTATTCCTGGAGTAGGTGGCTCGGGTGGATTCAAAATTATTTTAAAGAATTGTAAAATCCACGCAGAATCAATTATAATCAAAAAGATTAATCCTCAAGCCAAACGGAAGAAATAACTTATCTAATACTATTTTATTTTTACTATTTTTTGTATAATTAGCTTTTTAAATCTTACCGACTCATTGTTAGGTAAGGGAATGTCAGATAAATACTAAAAAACCAATCTCAATTTGGTGTTGTAATAGTATCGATATTTTTGGTAATTAGGATGTATTTTGGTTGAATTAACATTCAGCTTAAATTAGGTAATTATCGCATAAAGCTCCTATCTTTATGTCTTGATTCAAAATAATTCTTGTCTCTTTGAATGTCTTCGCGTATTTCTGTTAAAATCTCGTTTTGTATTAAATTCTCAAAAAACGATAATATAGACTCGTAAGCTTCTTTGGCATAAGTATCTGTTTGAGAGAATTCAAAAGAAATATCTTTTAGTTGATCAAAATCTAAATTAATATCGACTTTCCTTGTTCTTTCAATTTTGATTCTTAATCTTTTGTCGTGATAATTAGTCCATATTGCTTCATAGAAAAAATAATTAATAAATTGAATTGTTTCTGTGGCAAATCCAATAGAAAAGGCAGCAATCAGATTCCCTGTAACTATGAAAATAACTAGCATTCCAAGAAAGATTGTTATTATCCTATATATTACGCTTTTAAAGAAACTCTCCTTAATAGTGTCCTTCTTTTTTTTTAACTTTTGTATTAATTTCATTTGATAATAGATAAATAGTCTAAATATTTATTTATTTAATGCCAAACGAAGGATATATTTAATCTATTATTAGTCTATTTTTACAATTTTTTTCCTATATATCAATTAGATGAAAATATGTTTTAATAAACATTAGATGAACATTAGAATCTGTTCGTGAGAATACTAATAATAAGTTAAGATGGCTGTTTTGACTGCTTTCCAGAATATCGTTAATTATTTCAATTTTTTTTATAAAATACACATTGGAATGGCTCAAAGGAGGTATTAGTTATCATGGTTTTATTTGGGTCGAAGATAGAGTTCCGGGAGATTATTCCAAGGGAAGTAACTTTATTCTCTTAATTCCGTTATCTTCTTCAGATAATTGAAGAAAGGAGCTTCAATATTTCTATTAAGATTGGAAATTCTAAGTCTTAGGTTGCAGTATTATTATAAAAAAACTAGATTGGAGTTAATTTACTTTATGCTTAATTCCCTTATTCTTGTTATGATATTCCATTTTTTTACGAGTTTGACGACAGCGGTAGGTAAGAAATGTTCCCAGGGTTCTCCTTTTATCATTGAATTGCGAATATCGCTTCCACTCAATCCCTTTTCTCCTAAAGTTACTTCCCATAGAACATGAACTTTCAGCCCTAACGACTCTAAATACACTTTCTTTTGTCTTCCCCAACCATCGTAAATCGAGAGGAAAAACACCACATCCATGGGGACGTAATATTTTAGCAACTCAGGAACATTAATAGGAAATGGTACTATTGAGAATTCTGAGAAATTGAGCCCCTCTTCTAATAAAGCTTCTTTGATCATTACATATCGCTCATAGTATGTTAAAGGGTTAGCAATAGGCGTACTGCGATGTGGATTTGAGTCGTGTTCTTTCGTTAGAGATGGATCGGGGTTAGTAATTCCCACGATTAAGTGTTTGCATAATTTTTTTCCGGCCATTAAAAATTTCATATGGTCGTTATGGAAAATTTGAAATCTTCCATGAATCGTGCCTAAATCATATTTAAATTTGTTTTTTGGCATGTTAATTTAAATTCTAAGAAGGGTTTTACATATTCGATTGAAAAAATAATTAATTTTCACAAGAATATTATTCGAATATATCGTTTAAGTTAATAAATTTGTCTTTTCTCTAGTTTCACTACTTCTTTAGACTTTTTTAATTTATAAATTGTTATTATATTTTATTTATTACCTTTGCTACACGATAATTTAAGATAGATAATTATGACGAGCGCTAATGGAACCAACATTCAATCCAACACCATAATGAAAACTCAAAAAGAAGGGAGGCATTTAATAAAGTTTATACATGCGAGCGATATTCATTTAGGTAGCCACCAATATCGAAACGAAGATCGCGCGAATGATTTTATAAGTGCGTTCGAAGAAATACTGACGATCGCCGTTCTCCATCGAGTAGACTTTATCCTGTTAGGGGGTGATGTTTTTACCTCTTTAGAAATGTTGCCCGGAAAGTTAACTAGAGTAGTTAATTTACTTAATAATTTTAAAGCTGAGACCAATAATCAAATTTTAATTGTAGCAATTGAAGGAAATCACGATATCCGCAAATTTTCGAGAGGACAAAGGTTTAAACAGCGGGGTCAATCTTGGTTGAAGTTAATGGCGAGTTTAGGATTAATTATTTTGCTAGATGCGGATGTAGAATTACCACCTGATGAAATGTTTAAAGAATACGACTTTAAAACGCAGAAAGGTGGCAAGATCAGAATAAAAGATGTAATTATTTATGGTACCAGATACTTAGGGCAAAATCCAGAGGAATATCTTTTAAAGCTGAGGGACGGAATCGTAAAAGAAGACGATCTTTTTCACATTCTTCTTCAGCATTTCGGGATTGAAGGTCAAATGGAAAAAGTTCCTGGTGTTGATTACCGAAGAATCCAAATACTAAAGGATAGAGTAAATTATTTGGCACTTGGTCATTTTCATTTACAATTTATCTTGGACGACTGGATTTTTAATCCAGGATCCTCTGAAGCCGCATGTTCCTCGGATTTTTCATTCATCAGAGGAATATTTTTAGTCTCTTTAACCAATAACGAGACCTATACCAAATGCGTTAAAAAAATTCGATTAACGAATAGAACATACCGCTGGGAAACTTTATGTTTAAAACGAGAATACCGGAGTAAAGAAAATCTGTATAATTATGTTATTCGAAAATTGAAAAACACATTCGATCCAATCAATAACTCTGAGTCCGGTCAGAGAAGCATGCAATTTCCTGTGCTCTTTTTGGTATTAAAGGGTATGAAACCTCACCATAAATGTAAAATTAACATGAAAGAATTAACTGATTTACTGATCGAGAACCTTGCCGTTGTAGACGCAAGAATTTATCAGAAGTTTTCTAATTTCCTTAAAACGATTGACACTTTTATGTAAGATGTGATGTAGTTTGAATTAAATTAAAACTATTTTAAAGGATAAAAACAAAGTTATAATTATGCGGTTAAAATCGTATATTTGTAATAACAAAGTATTTTCACTGTTAACGCTAATATTTTCTTTTTGGTTTGTGATTTTGATACTTTTAGCAGTAATTGGTCCAAGAACGATTGTTTTTTACGACGCTCTTAGTCTAAATGACGTTTCTTCGGAGTATTTTAGTCTACTGCCCTTAGCAAGGTATATAATTGAACCATTTATGGTAATCGCTACTACTTTAGAATACGAGTTCACTTGGCTTTTCTTGTTCTTAATATTTTATCCAATTCTCCGAGTTATCTACGTGTTTTTAAGAAAAAGAGGAAAATTGGCTTCAAAAAAATACAATCACCTTAGGCATGTCATAACAGATTTTATTTATTTCGCTTTTAAAGTTTTATCCATAACGCTTGTTATAATCTTATTTATTATACTGATAGGTTATTTAATTCAAGGATTTTATTTTGTTAGCCGCTATTTTATGGTTCCTATTCAAATTGGAATACATCTTTGCTTTATTTTAATTGGAATTAAGGTTGGATACACGATTTTAAAGTTAATTCATCCTAGGCTTAAACTTAACCTTGCTGGAAAAATCGAGAATAATGATCGTCGAGCTAAGTCAAAAAAGACAAGAATTACCTATAATTTGAAAAAAGAATTTGTGTTTTTTACGGGAATTTTATTATTACTACTTGGTACCAATGTGGTTCTGCTGTCAATACAATTCCCTACTCACAGAATCATCCCTACCACACCTTTAGAGGAGGATGAATTTTTATTTGATTTTCATGTGCATACAACTTACTCTGATGGGTGGCTTACTCCTGAGGAGAGAGTTTTGTGGTATATCGAACATGGTATATTAGGAGCTGCTTTTTCCGATCACGATAATATTAGAGGCGCTCTAGCTGCTCGTGAATTCGTTGAAAAAAATGGACTGGATTTTAAAGTTTGGATTGCAGAAGAATGGACTAATCATGAAACCAGCCCAGAGATTCATATGAATTACTTTGGTTTAGAGGAAGAAATCGTTCCTCCTGAATCTTACACTCTTGGGGGTCCAAAAGTGATGAATGCTTCAGAACTAATCAGCTATGTAAAAGCGAATAGCGGTTTTATAACAGTAAACCATTATAATTATGATGCGAATCCCGAAGGAGGATATGGTGCTCCGTATACCCTTGAACAATTAAGAGATTGGGGTGTTGATGGTTTTGAAATTATCAATGGAGGAAGCTATAATAGATATGCACAAATTCGTCAATTTTGCTTGGATAACAATTTGTTATGTATAGCAGGATCAGATATTCATATAAATGAAGATTTACATACATTTACGAAATTGAAATTGGACGATCCAATCAATAAAACATTAGAAAACATTTTTAAGAACTTGAAAAACAACACACACGAAGCAATCGCAATTCAATTTTATCCAGATAATGTTAATTTTCCAAAAGAGTTAACAGATTTAGGATTATATGTTTTAGAAGATTTTATCAACTATTTTTTAAACATAGATACATATCAAGCTCTCTCTTGGATGATATGGTCATTAAGTGTATATCTAATATTGTATTTATTCTATAAAAGAGTAAAGAAAGCGGATATAAATCGCTTGAAATATAAAATCTCTTAAAATCTTTTTTTTATTTTATTAACTTAGGTTAAATATAATAAGAGTTCTTATCTTCGCCATAATCGTCGCTATCGTCGTCATTATCGTCATCCCCTTCATTCTGCATAAACATCTTAGAAAACATTTTTTTTACGTCGTCAGGTAAATCTTTTAAATCGTTCATGTCAATACCTATTACCCCTGGTCGTTTGACGGAAGGCATTCTATTTCTCATTTGCTTTTCCATTCTTTCTTTTTGTTTTGCATGTATCCTTAATTCTTTTTCCATAAGGCTTTTTAATTCACTTGCGACTAATTCATCTAATTCTTGAGGTATGAACGATAGCAGAGATTCTGGACTATAGAGTTTAGAGAGTTTCTTGATTACGCTATTTTTTTTATCTTCGGGGATCTGGTCAATTGTATCTAATCCCAAGATTGTTATAATATTTAACCAATCAAGTTGGTAAGCCCAAGCTTCATTTTCTGACATATTTTTCAAAAAGTGATTTTTCTATTATTGTAATTTCGGATTATAGTTAAATATTTTCCTATGATTTTCCATGAAAATGTAACCATATAAATCTATGCTTTATGTTATATTAAATCGAAAAAAAGAGAGATACCGCTAACTGAATCACACATAATAATTAAAAACAATAGATAGGCTAATGAGAGGGAAAATATAGACAAAAAGTTAGAAAAATTCTTTAAAGGAGGAAACGACTAGTTCTGGTTGGTCGTGCATTACCCAATGTGATGAATTTTCAGCTCGGACAATTTTTAAATCGTCTACATAATCGGATAATTCATCCAAAACTGAGGATAACACTGCACTATCTTTCATACCATGGATAACTAAAGTTGGGACCGTAATTTTTCCTGTCCAATCATCAAAGTTAACATTCGCCCTGTAATAATTTACTCCTCCTAAAATTGCACCCGGTTGTGTCCACGCACTTAAATACTGCTCCTTATCGAAATCAGTAAGATTGCTCTTATTTTTCATCCCTTCGAAAACAGCGAATTTTAACCACTTGTAGTCATCCTTAAAAAGAAATTTTTCTCCGTCGGGTTTAAGAAATTCGAAAATGTAAAAACTCGCTTTTTGCTGTTTTTTATCTGTTCGCAATTTTTGTTGGAATATTCTCATATGAGGAGCGTTCAATATCGCCAACTTTTGCAAAAAATCAGGATATTTTTCGGCGAATGCCCACGCCACTACACCCCCCCAATCGTGCCCGGCAAGAAAAACCTTTCCTAAGCTTAAATATTCTATTAAACCTTTAATATCTTCCACCAAAATTTCAATTTTATACTTTTCTACGCCTTCTGGCTTGTCAGACAAATTATATCCACGCATATCTGGTATGATAAGCTTAAACTTGCTTTTAAGACCAGAAATTACACTTTTCCACCCATACCAAAAATCTGGAAATCCATGAAGTAAAACTAAGGGCGGACCTTCCCCTATCATAACAGTGTGAAGTTTTATCCCATTTGTTTTAATTAATTTTTCTTCAATTTCATCAAACAATTCCATTTTTATTACCAATTTTATAATTTACTGATTAAATTAAGTTCTATTGATTTTCCTCCAATATAAATTAAACTTCTAGAAATTAAATCCTAACATAAATAATAGACTGTGGGTACTGCCAAATAGTAAACAAAATTTTAGATGACAGAAATTAAAAAATATTATAAATTAGATTTGTAAAGAAAAATTTATATTACTATTCAAAATAACTATTAAAGGAATCTTCGAAATCCTTTATACAAGCATTATTAAGTTCAGCAAATTTATAACTCCCTGTTGGCAGTTTTTCCTCTTTCGAAAAATGTTTCCTAAGAGAGCTTTCAAAATCACATGAACTTAAACTATTTTGTTCGGCGAATTTAATTTCACCAAAGAATTTCAAGTATTCTGGTGTACTGTCGCTCATTTTCATTTTCACTTCTTATATGTTTATTAAATTTTTACTTAAATAAATGTTTATATAATAGATCATAAAGGGAAAGTCTTACTTTTAAATATTTTGGTTATATTCCTAAGAGTAAAGGTATGTAAAATTCGCGTTCCGAAAATATTCCAATTGATATCTCTGTAAATTTTTACAAGAAATTAATAATTCAAATTTAGATTTTGATAATTCATTTTTCTATTTCGAACATGAAAAATATTTTAATAAATCTTCTTGTATGGATTTCTTTACTATTTTTATTACAAAATCTACTATAAGATTTCGGGTTAATGATATAAAATCATAAGATTTAGGACAATCATAATTAAATAAGAAAGGATAATTTATTTATTGGTAAACATCATAGAAATAACTTACAGACAATTAAAAAATAGAGCGTGGAAATTTTGAGTAAAAAATTAGATGATAAGACATATTTGAAATACTTACTCCAATCTTTAAATACCGATGGTTTAAAAAGTATCTGTAAAGATTTTGATATTAAAGGATATTCAAAATTCAATAAATCAGAATTAATCGATTATATACTTGATTCTTTAGCTGAGGAAGAACTGAAAGAATTGTTAAAACAGAAGGAAGAAGAAATTATTTCGAAAGAAATTCAGACCGCAATTGCAAAAATAAACGGTGAAGACCGAGAGTCAATTACTGATATAAAGGTTATTAATGATAAGAACCATGAAATCGAGTTAAATTTCAAAGGCTTTAATTGGAAATCAAGTTCGTATTTATCTATAACCTCAAAAAACATTCATGATCCTGAAAGAGACTGCGATTGTAGAGTTGGCTCAAATATGGGTTTGTGTAACCATTTTTGGGTTGGATTTATTTATTCCTTAAAGAAAAATTATTTCAAATTATCAGATTGGAAACTCACTACTCTACCAAAAGATTTTGGAAAAAATGTGGAAAAAATTGTTGTAAAGGGTGGAATGTTAATTAATGAAGGTGCTGTTAGTTCCCTTCTAGTTAGGCACAAAAGAATAACTATCTATGAAGCCGAAATAACAGATATAGCAGAGAAAGAAGATGACTTCCAAGGGAATGTAACCACCTATTACCTTATCACTTTAAAAGATGTTGAATTTGGCCCTCAATTGAAAAAGAAAAGTGATTATCGAAAAGAAGATATTGAAAATGTTGACAACATTATTATAAGGGTAAGCGAAAAACTTTATGCGAGCGATAATTTTAAACTAGGGGATAAAATTACATGCAACGGTGGAGTAAATAAGGATAGGATTTTAGGATTTATGTTAAAGAGAGTTACTGGGTTAAAGAAGAAATAATATTGATGATAATAATGAAAGATTCAAAATCGGGATTTATTAACGACCAAAATTTAATCTTGAGTACTGATTTTTACGAACTAACAATGGGCGCAGCTTACTATCAGTACAATCTCGAAAATAATATTAAAGAAGAGGACGATATTGCTGTTTTTGATCTTTTTATCAGGAAATATCCTAAAAATCGTAATTACTTAATTTTTGCTGGTTTAGAGCAGGTGATTCATTACCTACAGAATGCTAGATTTACTGAAAAAACGATAGATTTTCTAAGAAAAAAAGAGGTTTTTAAAAAAATCGATTCTAGTTTTTTTGACGATTATTTACTTAAATTTAAATTTAAATTAGATGTGTGGGCAATGAGAGAAGGTAATTACTTCTTTCCCAACGAGCCTATTATGAAGATTCAAGGCCCGATGTTCCACGCTCAATTGGCAGAAACCTATATGTTAAATGTTATTAATTATCAAACTCTCGTTGCGTCGAAAGCTTCTCGAATAAGAAATGTAGCGCAAGACAAGACTTTGTTAGAGTATGGTACGAGAAGATCGCACAGTCCCCTTGCTGGCGTTTACGCTGCGAGAGCTAGTTATATAGCTGGTTTTAGCGGCTCTAGCAATGTAATCGCTGATATTGAACTAGGTATTAATTCAAACGGGACAATGGCTCATAGTTTTATCCAAAGATTTGATAATGAAATGGAGAGTTTCGATGTTTATAATAATATCTACGGAGATAATACCATCCTCTTAATTGATACCTACGATACAGAACAAGCAGCTAAAAAGATTTCTAAGTTTAAAAACTCGATTAAGGCTGTAAGAATTGACTCAGGTAATCTCATTGAACACGCCAAAAAAGTGAGAAAAATATTAGATGAAAATGGATGCGAAAAAGTGCTAATCGTTGCGAGTTCAGATCTGAACGAATATAAAATAAAAAAAATCTTAGAGAGTAACGCTCCCATAGATGCTTTTGGAGTTGGAACAGAATTAGCGACTTCTCGAGACGATCCAACCATAGCGGGCGTTTATAAGCTGATAGAATATAACCGTAAGCCTAAAATTAAAATAAGTGAAGACAAATTAACCTATCCTGGTAAAAAGCAAATCTACAGAATTTATAATAAGCAAGGAGAGTTTAAAGAAGATATATTAACGTTAGATATTGAACCAGTACCTCCAAATTCAGAAACACTTCTTATTCCTGTGATGAAAGAAGGAATATTAATAACAGAATTACCTGAACTGAATAATATTCAACAATATTATAATGAAAATATTGAAAAATTGCCAAATAAATTTAAAGAATTGGACGAAAATCACATATTTAATGTAAGAATTTCTAAAAAATTGAGTGAACTCACATACTCATTAACAGAGAAATTTACCTAACCTTTATTTTTAAAATAAAATGAATATTAGATAATAGAAGAAAATAATATTTTTTATGCTATGACTGTAAATTCTTATGAGAAATTAAGAGAGTTTCTTGATCAATTTCCAATAGGTTTCCGTAAAACTAAATCTGGAGTTGAAATTGAAATCCTAAAGCGCCTTTTTACTGAAGAAGAAGCTGAATTGACTACATTCCTAACTATAAGACCAGAAAGAGCCCAAAGTATTGCAAGAAGAGCAGGTAAGGATTTAGTAGAATTAGAAGACAAGCTTGAAGTAATGGCAAAGAAAGGACTTATTTTCCGATCAAGGCGAGATAACAAGACTCTATATAACGCTGCTCCTTTTATGATAGGGTTGTATGAATACTCTGTCAAAAAAATTGATAAAGAATTAGCTCAACTTTTTAAAGAATATTACCATACAGCGGGTCTTGAAGAGATAGGCGCAAGCAATATTCCCGGTTTTAAAGTGATTCCCTTAGAAGAGACTATTCAAACTGAAACCACGCTTTTTCCGTATCAAATGCTCGAAGAATCAATAAGGAATGCACGAGTCATTGCTGTAACTGACTGCGTTTGTCGAAAAGAATCGCAGCTATTAAATGAAGGATGTAAACACCCTATGGAAACTTGTTTAAGCTTTGGAGTTGCTGCTGAATATTATATAGAAACTAATTTAGGAAGAAAAATAACATCGAAAGAAGCAATTCAAATCATTAAAGAAGCAGACGAAGCTGGGTTAGTTCATGCGGGAGCAAATTCAAAGCACCTCTCTAATATCTGTAACTGTTGCCCTTGTTGCTGTGTCTCCATGAAAGGCATTACTCAATTTGGACAAGATAAGCAAAAATTCATGAATGCCTTGTTTGAATCAATTATCGATGAAGAAGTATGTGTTGCTTGCGGAAATTGCGTTGAAAGGTGTCCGGTGAAAGCAATAACTATAGAAGATATTGCAATAGTGAATCGGGATTTATGCCTCGGATGCGGCTTATGTGCCAGTGTCTGTCCAGAAGAAGCAATTAGCTTGAAACTAAGAGAAGATGGTGAAGAGCCATTTAACAGAGTGCTTGACATGGGAGTAGCAATTCTTGAAGCTAAAAGAAGAAATAATGAATTTTAATAATCAAAAATAGAAGGAAAAAAATTAAGTTAATCATAGTTGCTTTTGATGGGAATTATCACATTGTTGAATCGACTACTACTAAAGTGAATCGTATCCATGTTGTTAAAAAGATTCAAAATGAGTGTAATAATATCACTAAAACGGTTAAACTTTAAGCACATTTTTTTATTTTTAAATACATCTAATAAAATAGCTGAAGGGACTGCGATCTTAGTTTATAAAACTTATTACTAACTTTAATATTATTAATAATAATAAAGTGAGTATTAAACATCGGATTTTATTTAAATAGCTTAAAACCTATTTTTGTTTAATTAACATTTTAATTAATATTTTACATAAAGGTGTAAAATTAAATATGTATCATTTAGATGGAACAGATGTTTTAGACGAAAAATACTATAGAAAGACTGCATCGGTTTGTCCAGAATGCTTAGAACGAATACCCGCTGTAGTTCAAGAAGAAGATGGAAAAATATTCATGGTTAAAAACTGCCCCGAACACGGCGATTTTAAGGATATTATTAGTTCCAACGCGAAATACTATAAGTGGACTCACTTCCAGATGAAAAAGAAAGATGGGACAATCGCTTGGCAATTCGAAAAAGACGGCGAAGCGAATCCTCCCGACTGTGCTTCAGAAGATGAGAGAGGTTGTCCGTATAATTGTGGTCTTTGTAGTGAACATTTATCAACTTGTACGTTGGCATTAATAGATTTAACAAATCGTTGTAATTTCAATTGCAATTTTTGTTATGCGAATGTCCAAAAATCTGGATATTTAGTTGAACCCTCATTAGAAGAAATCGATAGAATAATGAAACACTTCAGAAGCAAACCAATCCCCGCGGTTGCTATTATGTTTACTGGTGGTGAACCAACAGTTCGAAAGGATTTCCCTGAAATTTGTAAAATGGCAAAAGATTATGGATTTCAAGAAGTGATAGTCGCTACAAACGGGTATGGATTCCAGAAAAAAGACGGTGGACTTGAGTGGACTAAGAAAGTTTATGAGATGGGATTAGATACTTTATATTTACAGTTTGATGGGATAAATAATGCAACTTACGAGAAGACACGAGGCATTAAGAATTTAATGCCATATAAGATGCGCGTAGTAGAAAACTGTAGAAAAGTGGGATTATCATCTATTAATTTAGTAGCTACCATTGTCAAAGGGATTACAGATATTGAAGTTGGAAATATCATCCAGTTTTCTCTTGATAATATTGATGTTATAAGAGGGATAACCTTCCAACCTGTGTCCTTATGCGGTCGTATTACAGCTGAAGAGATGGACGAATTAAGAATTACTAACGCCGATGTGATTCAGGAAATCGAAAATCAGACAGGCGGTAAAATTAGAATGGACGAAGCATGGTATCCTTTATCAACCATCGTTGAATTTGGGAGACTAATAGCTTATCTCGCTGATGTAGAACCCGTTGAATTTACATGCTCGCCTGACTGTGGTTTTGCGACTTATTTGGTTGTAGATCCCGACACGAAAGAAATGGTTCCTATTATGGATTACTTCGATCCTCTGAAAGTCATCGATTTTGCCAACCGATTTTGGGAAAAAGTGAAACATAAAGAAAAACAACCAATTAAATTCTTTGAAGGAATGTTAGGCGACATAGGTAAAACTTTAGATAGCGGTCTTGAATTTTTAGATAAAGCACAACTTCGAGCCCGATTCCTATTAGGGATAGTACAATATACCAAGAAACCTGGAAAACTCATGGAAATGTTTAGTAGATTATTACTGAATGGTGATTGGGAAAGCGTTAGTTCGTTCACTCACGGTACGTTACTTTTATCGAGTATGCACTTCCAAGACGCATATAATATGGATATAGAGCGCGTTAAAAGGTGTATCGTTCATTTCGGCGTAGCAATGCCCGATGGCTCTGTTAGGGAGATAAGTTTTTGCACAATGAACACGCTCCATCGTGAGAGTATCGAGAAACAGGTAGCGAAAAAAATTACACAAAAAGTCAGAGAAGAATTCGACACTACAAGGGGTCAAACGAGAGAAGAGGTCCAACAGGAAGTCGCTCAGAACGGAGGAATGAGAAAAACGGAGTTAGGTGAAGAATAAATGGTGGACGAAGTAATCGAAACCAAAGACGGATTGAAGTTGCGGAAGCTTGTAGAACTCAAAACATCTACGGCTGAAGAATATCAAAAGGCAATGATTGAGCGCGTAGAATATTTTAAAGAGAAAAATCAAAAAAAATCGCAATTTAATAGCACGATTCAGAACGGAATAGTCCAAGTAGTAAGCACTATTTTAGATGTGAAAATCCAAGTGGACAAAGCCCTCGGCGAAGAAAATTTGAAAAAAGTTCACGACTTTTTAGACGGAGTCTTATTATTTGGTCTCTAAATCCTATTTTATCATGTTATAATTATCTTTTATTATTTTCTTTTAATATTAAATAAACCCAATATTTTTATTTTATTTTTTTTTTGATGTAATGAGTGTGTTTTAGAGATGCCATTACTAATTAAGTTATATGGAAGATTAAGAGAGCATCTAAAGGATCTTAACTTTCAAAAGGGGCTCCCTGCTACCTATAGTATTGAAAGTAATAGCGTTCATTATATATATGATATCCTTGAGAAGTATGGAATTAATGAAAATGAACTTAGTCACATTTTTGTAAACGGCAAATACTGTGGAATCGGTAAGGAAGTTAGAGATGGTGATAGAGTGGGATTATTCCCTAAAAACATGGCCTTATTGTTTGTCGAGATAAAAAATTAAGCTTTTTATAATTTCACAAATTATTTTTTATATTGAAATTTAATTAGAATATGGTTTTCAATTTAATTACTTTACCTATTACGATATTATTTATTGCGATAGGATTTGGTCAGTTATTTTTTGCGATTAAATTGAAAAAGGAGTTCCCAAAGAACCATATTTTCATCAATTCGTTTATAATTTTTTTATTATGGATAATATCAGGTGTTTTATATCCTTATTTTTATCCCTTGGATAATGAATTCGTCCGATTTCACCAATCTTTTTCGATGTCTATTATATGCCTTTTTGCACCGTTATTAGTGTTCTTAATTTTATTATACCAATCTAAAGTGGTTTTAAAGGATAAACCAGAGCTCAGAGAAAACCGAACTATTGAAAAATTCCTTGAAAAATACAATTTGGTGAATGTAAATCAAATAAATAACAAATCCTACTCGTTAAGGACTGATTTTCATAGGAAAATCTTTCATTTACTCCCAGGTTTAATTATAATAATATTACGGATTTTCGCGATAGATATATGGGATGGATTGTTGAATGCTGACGAAGTATATGGCATAACAGGATATGAATATGGAATGTTTTTGATCTTAACGATTGGATATGCGGGAGTGATATTATTTGCAGGTTTAGATTTTGTGCGTTTATCCTATGTTTTTGAAAATTCAAATCTATATCATCTTCTACCCGATTGTCTATCAAATTTATTAATTAAAACGCTTAAAAGGAACGAGAACTACGAATTCACCAAAAATGTAGTATTAGTCCTCTCACTGGTCCCATTATTATTCCTTCCTTTTGGAATTTTCACCGCGGCAGTGCTAATAACAAGTATTGGCGATGGTGTTGCTTCTATTATGGGAGTTAGTTTTGGACGACATCATTTTCCGAAAACAAGTAGTAAAACGATAATAGGTTATATATCAGGATTTTTAGCTTCATTTGGAGCAAGTCTATTTGCATTATGGCTCTTTGAATCATATCTAAATCCCTTTAAAATTATTATAATGTCACTAAGTGGCGCTCTAGTATTTTTAATAATCGATTTGTTAAGTTTAAAGATTGATGACAATATTTTGAATCCAATCTTTTGCGGTTTAATTATGACCGTATTTTACATTATTCTGTAAGGGCGTACTATCAAATCTATTGAACTTGAATATTTATAAAGATTCATTAAGCAGAAATTAACTCGAATTGAGTTATTTAAAAAAATGCATCCATTTTCTTAATACCCTTAATTTCTTCGAATGATATATCAAGAGCGTCTAAAACTTGCTCTAACGCTGATTTTAAAAGCTCACGATACTTTTGGGAATCTATATCTTGAAGTTTTGCCATCTCAATAACTTTTGCTCCAACGGGTCCTTTGCTTTTTATGAATTTTATTGTATCTCCTTTTTGATACTTGTTTTTAATTGCATGAATTTCAGCTGCATGAATTTCAGCATCGCTTGCGTTAGCTTGTGCTTGGTTGAGTTCCATCTCTATGAATGCGTTAGCAGCTCTAACATGCTGAGGTATAACTTTTGTATAGTTGCTAAGGCTTTTTTGTAAACCGATATTTATGGCGTAATCTTCTAATGTGAAAGCGTCAGCTTGTCCTATTTTTTTCATATTACTTTTCACAATTTCTATAATATTCTTCTTCGCTAATTTAAACTCTTCATCGTTAGTAATTTTTTTAAGAATTTCTATCAGTTGACTGAAAACTTTTTTAATAAAATCTGGTGTATTTTTCTTTTTTACTACCAATCCTTTAATATCAACAAATTTAGTATCTTTGTATATTCCTACATAATTTTTTTTTCTTTGTGAAAGAGCTAAGAATTGGTACGTTTTTTCTTCTTCTAAATCTAAATCTAGTTCTTTTTTGCTCCAATCTGATATTTCTTTCATCTGAGAACTAGATGGATTGAGAAGAAAAACGCTATCTGTATCCCCATAAAGCACTTTAACTCCAAGTTCTTCTGCTTTCAGTATCGTCTGTTTTATAGAGTATTGACCAATTCCTGTTGTACTTTCTGCGACAGGTAAACAAAACAGGGGGAAATTTTGAGATCCAAATACACCATAACTTGCGTTAATGAACACTTTAAGCGCTTGTTGGATAGTATTATAATAGCTTCTCTGTTTTTGAGTTAGAGTTTTATCGCTTGATTTCGGTTTAAAGTATTTTACTCTTGTATCCCGGAAAAAACCAACCACATAAGCAAAGATCCCCATTTTATGAGTACAGATATGATACGGAGTTCCTTTTATTAGGTTATCTTCGTCATCTTTGTGAGGACAGAGAACAGTTTCATAAGATAAATTAAATTCTTTTATGATCGAAGGATATAAGGAAGAAAAATCCATAACAACTACATTGTAATGAATTCCAGGAACAGGTTCAACAACATAAGCACCTTGAAATTTCTTATCATCAAATTTTGACATTAATTCTCCGCCTTTCTTAGCCTCTGATATTTCGGATTTTCTCGGAATGAGAATTTCTTTTCTACGATGCTCGAAGTAGAAGATATTTTGTATCCATGTCGAAATTTGTCTGCGTATCATATCGTGAATCGGTAATTTTGTTATCCGACATAGCAGAATGATCAAATTCCATACTAAGGAATTATTAAATTTAGTTAAGTTTAAAGTTAATATTGAATCTTTGAGATTATACCAAGAGAGTATATCGTACTCCATATCGTGAATTTCTTCTTCATGCTCGTATTTTTTTTCACCTAATAACGCTTCGCTGATAGCGTTTAAGGAAGCGCTTTGATAGGATCCACCAAAGGCGTATCCTGAAATACTTCGATTAAAGAAAAAGTTAAAAATATCTATATGGATTCCTTTCCTTAAATCGCATTCTGACTTCGCCATTATTCCAAAACCCCTTTTTACATGTATTGGATTCAAATCTTTGTCTATTTTCAATCTTTCTGCTCTGTGAAACATATAATTTAAATCAAAATTGTCTCCATTAAAGGTAATAATCACAGGGTATTCCCATAAAATTCTAAAGGATTCAATTAATAATTCCTTTTCAGATTTAAAGAAGTAGAGTTTAGCGTCATTTGGGAATTCTGCATGGAGTTTATCAAAAGTAAATTCTTCGCGCTCTAAAATATACACTAATTTTAAACCGTCTGAAGCTATAAATGATATGGAAATAATTTCTTGTTTTGCAAGGCGAGCATCGGGAATACTATAATTGTGTTCTCCTATTTTTACTTCGATATCCATCGCTAAACGTTTCACATCAGGAATTGGTGTAAGGAAAATATCTATGAACTTCTCAGAAAATTCTTGCATTTCTGGCTTTTCATCTTTAAACAGAGTTCTTAGTTCGTTTGTTAACTTCTTAGTTTCTTCAGAACTTTCTTTAAAATCAATTTTTTTAAGTTTACCACTATTAATTCGGTAAATGAGTCCCGGGATTAACTGCCGATCTAAAATGTAATTTAAATGGTATCGAATATCCGCTTCCCACGCTTTTTTCTCGTTTTTAGCTAAGATATTTTTAATATTGAGCCCAGATCCACCTATATCTATGGGTGTTTTTCCAAATATCCTAGTCATAGGTATTTCTTTATCACTAAGCAAATCAAACTTCTTAATTTCTTCGAATCGTTTAAAACCCTCGTAATCTACAAGCTTATTTATCTTCCCCCCTTGATCTTCATAAGTTAGCTGTTCAAGTATTGAAATTGGTTCTTTACTCAAACAATAAGGCTCGTGGTCGGTTGTATCAATCCATATTTTTATATCGTTGGTGTCCAAATCGTAAAATTTACAATAAGCTTTATTTAATCCCCCATCATAATCTACATCTAAAAGCAAACCTCTCTCCAAATCTTCTACGATTTCTCCCTTTTCAATTAGATAACGAATATATTTCGAACTTACTGATTCCCTTTTAATATCTTGCAGTTGTATACCATCCTCCTTTAAGCCAAAGGGTAAACCAGTACTCTTGAAATAAATCTTTTTTGGAACTTTTTTTAACGCTGGTTCTTCTTTAGTTTTTATTTTTTTCGCTATGTCTTTTGTTTTAGGGGGTACTTGGGTTTTTAATTGTTCTTTTGTTTCCTTTATTTCTTCTTTTAATATCCTACTGCTTTCTTCTTCCTTCTCAGTTTCTTTTTTTTCTACGAATGAAAAAAGAGAGCTTTGCTTTTCATCAATAGGAGTTTTTTTCTTGGTTTTTTTTGGACTAGGCAATTTACTTACCAAATTTAGTAATACAAATTACTTTCTATTTAATATTATTATTTTTGAGGTTTTAATCTCAACTATTCTGAGTTTAATATGTTAAGTGATTAAGATAATTTAAAAAAGGAGACAGATTAGGTTTAGGTTTATTTCTATTTTTTTTAGAAACTTTAAAATTCTTTTAATTTGTTAGGTTTTATCGTTAAAAAAAAGCTAATATTATTAAAATACATATCATATGATTTATCAAAAATATTGGAGAAATTGGGATTCTAATAATGGAGAATGGAAAAGATTTAGCAGATTTTGCTATAGATTATGGTGCATCTTGTGGAGCAAGTTATATCGAAGCAAGAGTCGTTGCCTCAAGAAATGAAAGTTATGCTGCAAGAAATGGTGTTATACTAGGTGGAGGAATTACTTATTCAAGTGGAATTGCAATTCGAGTACTAGCTAATGGAGGTATGGGATTTTGCTCTACTGCAAGTTTAACAAAGATCGGAATTGAAAATGGGATTGAAGAAGCAATTAAATTAGCTAAGGCTAGTAAAAGAATAATCCCTATAACATTTTCTGAAGAAGAAGTAGCTCAAACAAAATGGAAATCTCCTGTAAAAATAAAATTTGAGGAAATATCAATTGAAGAAAAGCAGAATTTTCTGATAGATTTAGATAAAGTTTTGAATAAAGAATTTCGATTTAAGTTACCTACCAGAACTCTTTTACTGGATTTATACTCTGATCAAAAATATATAGTTACAAATGAAGGTTCGAAAGTAGAATCAGAAAATTCAATAATTTCTGCTCACACGTTTAATACAGCTAAAGGTAAAGCGGGAGGAGAACAAAGAATGTTAAGCTTAGGAGGAACTGGGGGTTGGGAATGGATTGAAGAAGAAAATGTGGTTGAACGAATTTTAGAGGATAATATAAGTTTAGTTAAAGCAGCGCGAAATGCAATTGAAAAAGATATCAACCAAATCGACGTAGTGATAAGTGGTGAGGTTGCTGGAATAATGGCTCATGAAAATGTAGGCCATCCTAGCGAAGCAGATCGAATTTTAGGTCGAGAGGGAGCCCAAGCAGGAGAATCTTTTTATATAGATCTACTGGAAAACGAAAAGCTCGGAGAAATTAAAATGGGTAGCGAGCAAGTCACAATAATAGATGACCCAACACAACAAGGTAATTCTGGTTTTTATCTCTATGATGATGAGTGCGTAAAGGCTCGTCCACGTTACTTAATAAAAAATGGCATGCTAAATGAATTGTTTCTAAACCGTGAATATGCTAGTAGATATAACACTCATTCCAATGCTGCAGCAAGGGCAATGGGTTATAATAGAGAACCAATTATTCGGATGGCTAATACTTATTTTGCTCCTGGAGATTTTACGTTTGAAGAATTATTTGATGATATTAAACATGGAATATATATGAAAAGTTTTACTGAATGGAACATAGATGACCGTCGTTTTCAAAGTAAGTATGTAGGGCTTGAAGTATACTTAATTGAAAATGGGGAAGTAACCGATACTATGATTCGTCGACCCGTTCTGGAATTAACTACTTATGGTATATTGGGTAGCGTTGATGGAGTTTCCAAAGATTTTAGTTCACCTCACGGATATTGTGGTAAGGGAGAACCACAGCAAGCTGCTCCTGTATGGCTAGGGGGGCCACATGTCCGACTGAGAAATATCAAATTAGGAGGGGGAATTAAATGACCGAAACTAGCGATCTTCTTAAATTTGGGATTAGCATAGCCCAGGATGAAAAAATTGATGAAGTTATTGCTCAAAGAACAAAAGGTAAAGGATATCAGATTAGGTTTTCGAATTCGATGATAGACAATTCTAAAATCTGGAGAGATGATAATTTAGAACTTTTTCTTGCTAAAGGAAAAAAGTCAACATACCTTGAAATTGAAGCTCCAACTCAAGCGAAAATTAGAAGTCGTATTAAAGATGCATCGAAATTTTTAGAAAGGCTACCTGATAGTTTCCTTTACAATGGGATGGAAAGTAATCAGCATGAATACGAAAAATTAAATAAATTATACGACCCAAAAATAATGGATTTTTCTGATAAAGCACCTGAACTTGTTAATGCAGCAATTCAGGCATCACTGGAAAGTGGAGCTAAAAAAGTGGCAGGCGTGCTTTACTTTGGTCGTTCCGAAACAGAGTTATCAACAAGTTACGGAAACGAAGGCTTATATTTAGGTTCTTACTACAGATTTACTATAAGATCCTTTGTTGATCCTGATAGTAGCGGTCAAGGACTTGCTTGTAGCAGAAACCTTTCTGGAGTTGAAAACGACTTTCTTAAGGCGGGCAACAATGCTGGTGAAATCGCCAAAATGGCAATTGGGGGAACACAAGGAACTCCCGGAAAATATGATGTAATAATGAGTCCAACTGTTGCTGCAAATGTATTGGGTCAAGTTTTTGATGGATTAAATCCTGTCAAAATAATGGTAGGTATGAGCCCTCTAAAATATGAGCATGTTGGAAAACAAATAGCATCTAAAGAATTCACAGTAATAGATGATGCTCTCCTTGCTGAGGGATTAGGGAGTCGACCTTTTGATGTTGAAGGAACTCCTAAAGGTAAAACTCCAATTTTTTCAGATGGAGTTCTTAAGGGATTGCTCCAAAACACATCTACAAGTAATATGGATAAAGTAGAAAATACGGGAAACTCAACATTCTTTGACTTCGGTATTGGATCTAAATTTCTAGCGCCTGGACCCTCCAATATTGCTATCAATGGAGGAGATTATACTTTAGAAGAAATTATTGCTGAAAGTAAAAAACCAACAATATATATTACCTCTAATTGGTATACACGATTTACAAATATGACAGAGGGAATATTTTCCACAATACCTCGAGATGGTATGTTTCTAATAGAGAATGGAGAAATTAAAAAACCAGTTAGAAGACTTCGCTTATCTGATAATCTATTAAGAATTTGTTCGAACATTTCTGCAATTGGAAAAGATATTAAACAAATTTATTGGTGGGAAGTACTAACGCCTACATTTACACCAACAATAAAAGTCAAGGATTGTACAATAACAGCCGCAACACAATAAGTAAAAATTACTGGTCTTGTTTATTTTCTTTAATAACCTTTTTTATTTCATTAAGAAGTAATTGCTTTTCTGCAATAAAAAAGTGAAG
>DATKTW010000165.1:0-11571 GCA_035530895.1 Candidatus Nanopelagicaceae bacterium | reverse complement strand
AGCTTTACTATCTTGACCACCAATATCTATAACGGAATGTACATCTGGGAAGAAGTATTGAGTTCCTTTAGCATGAGCAGTAATCTCAGTTACCCGATCATCAGCTATATCGATCGTATTCCGCCCATAACCGGTACTCATGACGAATACATCAGATTTCTTCAAATCGTTTTTCTCCAATAAGTCATTAAATAAATTATGACCTATCTTTTTAAAATCATAAGTGGAGCGTTCTGTGCGATGGTCTAGCATTTTGCCGTTACTAAGTAAAACGATTTTTGTGGCAAGAGAGCCAATATCAATTCCTATAAAAGTTTTCAATTTTAATCAAATAGAATTTATTATTATTGTAAAGGAATTGTCTTAAAAATTTTAAATTTTCGATAGCATCATTGTTATTTTTATATCTTAAAACAACTTAAGCCTAAGGTAATAGAAGGTTTAAAGCTTTTTAAGGATGTAATGCTAATTCTAAAAGCAAAGAAACGAGTAGTGTAGTAACTCCCGCCGTGATAAGATGTAAAGTATATTTTAGGCGACCTCCGCCAGAAATTTGACCTAAAAATATTCCTAAATAGGCTAAAATGCAAACCAATACGCTATACGAGACAAGAAAATGAAATATGTTTAATGCAGGCCCAAAGAAGAATGGGATCAGAGGAAGAACAGATCCTAAAACAGGTGCTCCACCATCTACCAATGATGCTACAATTGTAGCAAATCTTTCTGAACGTTCTATTAGGGATTTATTTTTTTTATTATTTTCGTCATCCTCTTTTGCAATGTCTCCTGTGTGTTCCATGGTGCTTTTATAGTTGATTGGAGTTATCATTGCTTTTTGAATCTCCTCATGCTCAGCTAAAATTTTCTTTTTCTTATGATTCTTGTCCAATTCTCTATCTATTTTTTCTGATTTTTCTTTTTCTTCTTGATAGATTCCCATTTCTTTTTTCAAATCTCTTAATTTCTTCTTTCTCTCTGCTTCTTCGGAAAGAAATGCCCCCCATAAGCCACTAATACCAATTGCTAATGCTGTTGACAAACCAGTGATAATAATAATTGCTGAGCTTAAACTCTGAGTAGTATCAGACAAAAAGATTATAAAACTCCCACTTACAATACCCGCACAAGTTAGCGCCCCATCAAAGGCGTTGTTAAAGAATTTTCGGCGTGCTATTATTCCTAAATTTGATAGTTCAGAATATTCACGCCACTTTTCAATTAAAGGTTTTAATTGCATTTTTGTTAAAAAACACCGTTATTATACTTTTCTTAAAATAGAAGGTTTACTGTGTAAATTAATCTAATTTTTAAAGATAAGGTGTAATCCCATATAATATTTATAAATACTTGAAGCTAATAATCTTTTTTAGTTAAATAAAGTTAAAAACTGATGATTTTTATTTATTTAATCATTTTATATTCTTAAATATATATAATTTAGTGATTTTCAAAATGTCAACCGATAGGAAAGTTAAAGAAGAGATAATAACATTACTCATAGAACATTCAAGAATAATCTATAGCGTTACTAGCGATATGGGTGTATATTACTCAGCTTGGGCAGAAGATTTCGAGAATAATAGAAAAAACTTAGAAAAGAAAAAGGCTAAGATGCAGTTATCTGAAGAAGAAGGTGACGAATTAAAAATTCGCTTTATTCAAAATTTTTCCGAAGCACAAGCATTTAAGATGGGAGCCTACGTAAATTTAGTTTTGAGGATGGATAATATTATAAATTATCCCCTCGAATTTGTTGAAATGTTAGGCAATATCAATTTAAAAGAAAAAAAAGAAAAAGAAATTAAGAAGAAATACCATAAACTATTGAACCAGATAATAGAGATGGTTGATATTTTAAAAACTACTATAAAAAATTTGAGAGATGCGCCAGATATAGTATTTGATAATACTACCTCCATTCACGCTCTTGAATCAGAGATAGATAAAACATACAGACAATTTCTTGAATTTATATATACTAATGTTGAAGACTTTAGAACACTATTAAGGGTTAGAGATAGTATTGTTTTATTAGAACAAATGGCAGATAGAGTGCACGATATAGCTGATATGTTAAGAGTTCTTTTATATCAGTAATTCGATCTTTTTTCCAAGAGAAATATTTCCTTGAAATTGAATTTATTCGAAGATTTTTAAACAAATATCTTTTTTCTTAGTAAATAGTGAAGTTTATACTTTTAAACAGTAAAGTTTATACGTATATTTTTATTATTGTTTATAAAAAAATATTAATAAAACAATAGATCATACAAATTAAAGTAGTGAAAAATTTGAATGGAAAAAGAAAATTTTATGTATTACTTGGATTGTTTCAATTAGTTCTGGTGCTAACTGTATTTCTAACGGTAGATGGTGTTATTACTATGGTAGCTGCTCAGACAACGAGCTATGATTATTATAATTCTGTAACCGCAGCAGCTCTAGCGATTTCGGCTGCTATAACCCTTTCTGCATCTGTATTAGGAAGCGCAGTGGCTTTAAGGACAGTCGGGACAGCAGCAATATCGGCTTTATCCGAAAGAGAAGAGAGTTTTTTTAAAGCATTTTTAATCGTTGCTTTCTGTGAAGCTTTAGCAATATATGGTTTAATTGTAGCAGTCCTGCTTTGGACAAAAATCCCAACTCCGATTTAATTTTCTTTAAGTAATTAAATTCTATCTGAAGGTGATTTTTGCACGAGTATCATTATCCCATCTTATGCCTATACATTCATTAAAATTGATTATATCAAAAATTTAATTATTGATGATGATACATTAAAAAAAATTAAAACTATCAATGACATCGAAATCTTTATGGAATCCATAAAACGATATTATCCAAATATAGAAATTGAAGATTATACAACAGAGAATATAGAAGGAGCTCTAATTAATAATTATATTATGCTAGTTGGGAAAATAATGCATTTTTCCCCATTGAATATGAGAAATTTCTTAAAAAAGTATCTGATGAAGTTTGAAATTCAAAATCTCAAGCAAATAATCATTAGCTTAATTATAGGAAGGACTCAAGAAGAAATGAGAAGAGATATTAATTTTTTGGCTGAAGAATATCTAGACAACACAGATTTAATTGAAAAATTGCTTAAAGTTACAACATTAGATGAGATACAAATCTTGTTGAAAAGAACACTATACAACGTAGCGATTAGAGAAGGACTTCTCTACTTAAAAAAAAACAAGGAAATTTTTGTCTTAGAAGCCTTTTTGGATCAATTATATTATAAACACCTTCAATTACAACTCCAAAATTTGAATAAAGATGAGAAAACAATAATTTCATTATTTGTGAAATATAAAACAGAGATTTATAATTTAAATTTAATATATAGGGGAATTACAAATAATGTTGAGAGATCATTATTAAAGCAATTTTTAGTTCACAATTATTTATTCTTAGATGAAGGTAAACTCGAGTATTTGTTAAATTTAACTAATCTTAATGATTTTGTATCAACCGTAGAAATATATTTTAGGAATATTGCGGAAATAAAGGCATTTTTCATAATATTTAAAATTGATCAGAAGCACTTAATACGATCAATTGAGGAATTTTATATTTCGTATTATTTCAAAAAATTTAAAATTAAAATCGATAATATTGCTTATTTCACCATTTTCAAAATACTGGAAGTTTTAATCATAAAAGAAAAAGAAATAAGATTTGAAATTTTACCGAAAATTATAAAAATCAATCATAAAAGGTTTAGATAATTAATAAGATTAAAGATAACATGTTGGAGCTGTAATAATGAAAATTTTTGAATGGGTTGAAGAGATAGAAAATATTTATGAAGATTTAATTGAAAAAGCTAAAGAAGCAAGTTTAGAAGGAATACGAAAGGAAAGAATTGCTCAAGAAAAAATACTAGAAGAAACAACTCGTAAGAACCAAGAAATTATTAATAATGCATTAGCAACAGTTTCAAAAAAAATGACTGAAAAATCGGATAATTTTGAAGAATTATTAATGAATTTATGTAGTAAAATAGAAAAATATTATGATGAACATAAAGAAGATTTAACCATTTCTATATTTGAGAAATTAGGTTTTGATTTTTAATGGTTGAAGAAAAAATACATGTTATTGGGCACGCAGAAATAGTTTCTTTATTTGGGCTTTTAGGAATTGAAGGGACTGTAGTGAATCATGAAGAAGATTTTTTAAAAACATTCGAAGATATAACAAAAAAACCATCAATCGCAATGATCATTGTAAATATGGATTTACCAGATAATCTTTTTGAACATTTATTAGATTTTAAGGCAAATAATAGGATACCATTTGTCTATTTATTACCAGATATTTTTCAAGAAGATATTACAAATCACGATAAAATTTTTGATATGATATATGAATTAATACAAGAACTCATATAAAATGAGATGATAAGTTATTAGCGAAGGAAAAGAAATTAAAGAGAGATTTGGACATTTAGGTCTACATTTAATTAAGCGCGCTGATAGTGAGATAAAGAGCATCAATCAGCAAACTCTTTTTCAATTGGCGGAGATTAAAAGAAAAAATAATGAGAGAGTTTTAGATAGTTCTCTAAAAATGAAGGAGCATTTTAATGAAACATACAATAAATTATTAAATAATTTTCTTTCTTCCTCTCTTTTGAAAATTAAAGAAGAAATATTAAGATCTAAAAATAAATTAAAGATAGATCTCGTCTCAGCGTCAACAGATTTAATAAAAGATAAAATTGAAAATAACTACTCACACTACATAGACTTTCTACTTACAATCCTTAAAAGTATTAAACATATTATCGATAAACCACCAGAAATTATAATTACATTAAATTCAAAAGATTTTAACTTCTTTACTGGAAATATGAATAAGATAGAAAAAATTATTACTAATAAAGTAAAGTTAATTAAATCAGAAAATGAGTTTACTGGGGGTTTTATATGTGCTTTACCCACTGGAAATATTTCTTACAATTATACTATTGAGGATCAATTAAAAAAACATATCTCAATTATAGAAATTGAATTTTCAAAGATATTTTCGGATTTTGAAGCAGATGTACAAAATCTTGAAAATAACTATATTCAATTTATTCAAAATCAAAAATTAGCTGTAGATGATTATTTAAAGAATTATGAATGAAACTCAAGAAGAAATACAGTTTGGATATGTTTCAGCTATCAATGGCTCACTAATAGAGATAAAAGGATTAGAGAATCAAATACGACTTAATGATCTCATAAGGGTGAATAAAATATTAGGTGAAGTCATCCAAATTTATTCTGATCATGTCATTGCTCAATGTTTTGAGAATACATCTAATTTAAAATTAAATGAAAAAGTTGTTAGTTTACAGGAACCTTTATCTATGGAACTTGGACCGGGATTACTGGGAAAAATCTTTGATGGAATTCAAAGACCCCTAGAAGCAACACTTTTAAATTCTAAAACGGATGGTTTTTTAGAGAGAGGTATAGACCTTCCATCCTTATCACGAACAAAAAAATGGATGTTTAAACCATTAAAAAAAGTAAATGAATATGTAAATACGGGTTATGCAATTGGTGTTGTTCAAGAAACTCAACTGATTAAACATAAAATTATAGTTCCTGTAGGAATTTCCGGAAAACTAACTTATATCGCAGAGGAAGGAGAATATACTATTATTGATGAACTTTATCGCTTGAAGATAGCTTTAAAAGAACAATCATTTAACATGATTCAAAAATGGCCAATTACCAAAAATCGACCTTATAAAAAGCGGGGTCATCCGCAAGAGCCATTAATAACAGGAATAAGAGCAATAGATTTATTGTTTCCTATTGTAAAGGGAGGAACTGTAGCTGTTCCTGGAGGTTTTGGAACTGGCAAGACAGTTATCCAACAATCTTTAGCAAAATGGTGTAATGCCGATATAATTGTTTTTGTTGGATGTGGGGAGCGAGGAAATGAGATAGCAGATGTTTTAAAGCAATTTTCTGAGATCGTTGATCCCAAAAGTGGTCGTCCGTTATTGGAACGAATTGTTATAATAGCAAACACATCTAACATGCCTGTATCTGCACGAGAAGCTAGTATTTTTTCAGGAGTTACCATAGGAGAATATTACAGAGATATGGGATATGATGTTGCAGTTTTAGCTGATAGCACATCAAGATGGGCTGAATCCTTAAGAGAGATTTCTGGATTATTAGAAGAAATGCCCGCAGAAGAAGGATATCCTGCTTATTTACCTTCAAAGATCTCTAGCTTTTATGAGAGGGCTGGAGTTGTCAATATCTATGGTGAAGATGATTCAAATAAGGACAATTTTGGCTCTTTAACAATTATTGGATCGGTTTCACCCCCCTCTGGGGATTTCAGCGAACCTGTAACTTCAACTACGAAACGTTTTGTTCAAGCTTTTTGGGCATTAGATGCGAATTTAGCTTATTCAAAACACTATCCAGCTATAAATTGGTTAAAATCATACTCTAAATATCCTGAGTTCATCTCAGATTGGTGGTATGAAAGGGATATCTATTGGCCTGAGATCGATATTGATTGGTATGAGTGTAGAAGACAAATTAATAACATTCTATCTCAGGAAAATGAGTTAAAAAATGTTACCCAATTAATCGGAGAAGAAAACTTACCCGAAGGTCAACAATTTATCATTTTTATCTCAAAATTAACTAGAAATGGTTTCTTAATCCAAAATGCTTTTGATTCCATTGATTGTTTTACGGATATTAAAAAATTAATAGGGTTTGCAAAAATCATTCTCTTATTATATAACGAGGGAAATCAGCTTATAAATCAAGGGTATTTAATTGATGATATAAAAGAATTAAATGTAATAAATGACATTCAAAGAATTGGGAACTCAGTTCCTAATGATGGATTTAAACAAATAGAAAAATTAAAGTTTAAGCTAATTGATGAAATAGAATCTCTAAAATTAATGCGTGGTGTTTTAAAGAAAAAATGAGTGTAATCTATAGAAAAATTAAACAAATTGTTGGACCTTTAATATTTTTAGATAATAAACATGACGTACAATATGGTGAAATCGTCAAAATCCGTCCTAATGATGGCAAAGAACGCACGGGGCAAGTCGTAAAGATGGATGAAAGTACAATAACAATTGAAGTATTTGAAGATACATCTGGACTATCATCTGAAAACTCCACCATTATTTTTACAGAAGATTCATTTAAAATCAAAATTTCTAGTGATATGTTTGGGAGAGTCTTCAATTCTTTGGGAAAACCAATCGATATTAATACTAAACAGGAATTAGATTCTGAAATATTAACAGAAATAGAAAGGGATATAAATGGGCTACCTATTAATCCATTTGCTAGAGAATATCCATCAGAAGTAATTCAAACCGGAATATCCGTAATTGACGGCCTTTTTACGTTAATAAGAGGTCAGAAACTACCTATTTTTAGTGGTCAAGGAATGCCTCATAATCAATTAGCTGCTCAAATTGTAACTCAAGCAAAAGTTTTAACTAAAGAACCTTTTTTGATCATTTTTTGTGGGATTGGTATTATTCAAGATGAAGCTATTTTCTTCATGAATAGATTTCAAGAAAGCGGAAATATACAGAATATTATATCTTTTATCAATTTTGCTGACGATCCAATTATGGAAAGATTAATCATTCCACGAGTAGCTCTTACAACCGCTGAATATTTCGCTTTTGAAAAAGATATGCATGTTCTCGTTATTTTAATTGATATGACAAATTATGCGGAAGCTTTAAGAGAACTAAGCTCTGCTAAAGAGGAAATCCCAAGTAGAAAAGGTTACCCGGGGTACTTATACACCGATTTTGCGTCGATCTATGAAAGAACCGGCAGAATTAAAGGTAAAAAAGGGACAATTACGCAATTACCAATTCTTACAATGCCAAACGATGATATATCTCATCCAATCCCCGATACTACGGGCTATATCACCGAAGGGCAATTGGTCCTGAATAGAAACTTGGATAAAACAGGAATCTATCCTCCTTTTGAAGTCTTAGCTTCAATTTCACGACTTATGAAGGACGCTATAGGTAAAAACACTACAAGGGAGGATCATGCTGATGTAAATTCTCAATTACTATCGTCCTACTCTGCGGCTCTTGAAGTTAGAGATCTTATATCGATTGTAGGGGAAGATGGTTTAAACTATAACCAAAAAGCGTTAATAAAATTTGGAAATGTATTCGAACAAACTTTTTTAAATCAAGGTTACAAAGAAGAAAGAGATATCAACACAACTTTGAATATCGCTTGGAAAGCGTTATCTCATATCCCACGAAATCAATTATTTAGAATCCATCATGAATTTATTGATAAATATTATGTTGGAGGGGTGTAAGTACCGATTAGTTTTAGAGAGTTTAAACCTACAAAGACGAATTTAATGAATCTAACTAAAAGGTTAAATTTTGCTGTAAAAGGTGAAAACTTTTTAAAATTCAAATTAGAGCAAATAATGATTGAAGTTAAAGAAAATTGGAATAATTATATTAAGAATCGTGAAATCTTTATAGAATTATATAAGGAAACTATGATCACACTTAATCATACATATAAAGAAATGGGAAAAAGAAATTTCAATTTAATAAGTAAGTTAAGTAAAATTCAATATACGCCAAAAATCAATATACAGTATATAAAACAAATTGGAACATTAATTCCAATACTAGAATATGAATTGATAAGGGAGGAGTTACTTCCTGCTTATTCTTTTGAAAATACTAGTCATTATCTAGATGATTTAATAATTATCCTAGTAAAATTTTTTGAAAAACTTATAATCTTGGCAAAAGATGAAGATATAATGTTAAATTTAGCTAAAAATTTTAAAAAGATCAATCGTAGGATAAATGGATTAAAGAATATAATAATTCCCGAATTAGTACATGACATAAAAAAAATAAAAGATATTTTAGAGGAAAATGAAAGAGAAAATTATGTCCGATTAAAAAATACAAAAGATTTGATTACTAGATAAATTAATTGAAAGTGATTGTGAATGGCAAAAAAAAATGTTATGATACTATTTAAAGTAAATTTAAATCGCAATTATAAAGATCTTCTTCTACAACACCTCTCCCAATTTAAGCAAGTTCATATTAAACCGAAATCTGAAAAAAGTGGTAGCTATGAGATGGATAAAGAATTGTTTGATAGAATTAAAACCTTAAGCCAAAATTTAGAAACATTATTCAAGGATCTTAACATCACAGAATCTGACATTCAAAAACTATCATTTGAAGAGAGCGACAGACCAAAATTTAAAGTTAAAAATATTGATGATCTAATTAATCAGGTATCTAATGAAATTAATTATTTTTCAAACCGAATAAATGAATTGAAAAAATATCTGACTTCAATTGAGATTGAACTAGATAAAATAAACACCATCCATGGAAGCTACTTATTTTTAGAGAAATATAAAGTAACTCGAGATAAATTATCAAAATTTAAACATTTAGAATTTAAAGCATTCACTTCTTTTTCAAAGAACTTGGAGAATATTGAAGTAGTCTTTGATTTCTCTCATTTTCCTAATTTTTTGCACTATGATTTTTTAAGTGATGATAGAATAGCATTTTTCATAATATACCCAAAGGAACAAGAAGTGGAATTTAGAGAGAGGATACGTATAATACATGCTGAAGAGGTACCGATATTAAAGAAATATTTGCTTTCAGACGGAATAAATTTTCCGCGTATTGCGAAGGAAATTAAGTTTGTTGTAACCTCTCTAAATAAGAATCAGAGCGAATTAGAACGATTGAGAGACGATAATATCCTCTTATTTGCAGCTGCTTATGAAATCGTTCAAAACCTAGAAGAATATAATTGGGTCTCCTATCAATTTGAAGAATTATCTTCAGATCAATTAAGTCTGAGTTTTTATTTACCTAAAGAAAAAAAGGAAGAAATCTATCAAGCATTAATAGATAAATTTCAAGATAAACTTACGATTGAATCTGTTGAGATTGTAAAAAATAAGCAAGTAAAATTAGCATCAGATAAAATATCAATATATTCAGAGAAGTCAAAAAGCGCAAAGAAATCTAAATTAAATGAAGAAATAGTAAATAAAAAAGTTGAAAAAGATGACTTAAGAACTTCTGCCCCCACAATTATGAAGAATTTTTTCTTATTTAAACCATTTGAAACAATAACAAGAATGTTTGGAATCCCTGCTTATTCAGAGATTGATCCAACCCCAATATTAGCAATAACGTTTCCACTTTTGTTTGGGATAATGTTTGGAGATATCGGGCATGGTATCGTCTTAATTTTATCTGGTTTGTTAGGTTTTATTATATATAGAAATAAGAAAAGTAGAGATTTCTTGAATTTTTGTTGGATCATTTTATATTGTGGAATAGGTGCAATTATATTTGGATTTTTATACAGTGAATTTTTTGGAATGAATGAAATTAAATTATTCAATACCGTTTTCCTACATTTAGAATCAATTACCATTCCGATATTGAATATTTCTCTGCATAATCCGTTAGATAATATAATGACAGTTTTGAAATTTGCTGTTCTGATTGGGGTTTTTCACCTTAATTTAGGTTGGTTTATTCAATTTATGAATTATTGGAAACAAAAGAGGAAATATTTAGGTTTTACAGATTCTATGGTTAAAATACTTTTATTAACTGGAGGAACGATTTTAATATTCGTATATGGATTTGATATATATAGTTGGTTAGAACCGCCCTTTCCAATTTTATTAACAATAATTCCCGCAATGTTGTTAATTATACTAAAGCCCATTGGTAAAATATTGCATATCTCTTATCTAAAAAAAGAATCAGTAGGAGGACTAATCGGGGAAGGTACAATGGAAACTTTTGAAACATTACTATCAATTTTGAGTAACGTATCATCTTATATTAGGTTGTTAGCATTAGCTTTAGCACACGTATCATTGATGATAGCAATCACTGCAATGGTAAATTTAATTCAGGGAGGGGGTATTGTTAACGAGATAATTAGTTATGTAGGCTTGGTTTTTGGAAACATGATCGTTATTTTGCTTGAAGGATTACTTGTGTTTATCAATGCTATGAGGCTGCATTTTTATGAATTTTTCTTCAAATTTTATCAAGGAAGCGGAGTAACTTATATTCCTTTTTATTTAAACGATAAACATTCAGAAGTTCTATTTGAAATTAGCAGTACCAAAGATGTTATATCCGAAGAAATCGATAAAGAAATTGAATCAAAGAAATCACATCAAGATATTATAAAAGCAGAAAAATACATATCTGGAAAATATTTATAAACTAGATTTTATGAAATTTTGTTTTGTGGATAGATGAATATGACAAATGAAGATAACGTAGAAAGCTCATCCCAAAAAAAAATCTTTCTTGCAATAGTCCTTGTTATCATTTTAATGGTGTTATTATATATTGTAATGTCTAATTTTGGAGTAAATTCGTTTATAATTATTATATTACTAGCTTTTATATCTTTGATAATTTTAGGATCGATTTTTAGGCATAGGAAACAGAAATCACTATATTCAAAATTATATCCCGATAAAAAACAG
>DATKTW010000164.1:0-2096 GCA_035530895.1 Candidatus Nanopelagicaceae bacterium | reverse complement strand
CTATGGGTTTTAAATGGTCGTCTGAACCACATTGAACCTTCAACAGCATCACCAAATTGTTCATCACGATCTGGATGTTTTTTATCAGTTACAGTATATAGAAGAAAATCTAAATCAACACGCTTGGTATTTTCTTCAAATTTCAAAATTGGAACTCCTTTTGGAAGATCCAGATATCCAAATCCTTTTTTTGCTTCTTTTTGGCGTTCTCTATTTCTTCTCATGGAAGCACCAAAGTTACTTTTTTTCTTGCTCATTGTTTTTATTTTTAGATTTAATAATAGTTTTAAAATAGTTGTCTAAAGTATACAACCAGCCATACATTTGAAGTATACTAAAGATATATATAAAGACGCAGGCTACTATAAATAATATAAAGTACTTAACTATGTAATAGAGCATCATATATTAATTAGTTCGATTAATGCTCTTTCCTATTCCTCTATTTACTTTTTCTTGTCTTTTTACTTTCTGTCGTTTTTTATCAACTTCAGAATTTAAGTCTCTAGGAACTTTAGGACCTGCAAAGTATTGTTGACCATGAAGTTTAACTAAGTTTTCCAATGCCATTTTTCTGGTAAAACCAATTTCATTTTTTGCAATTTCTGCTATATCAAGTTCAAATTGTGCTTTTATCCATTCTTCTTTTGCTATTTTATGTCGCTTATGATTTCTGTAATAAGCTTCAATATCTGCAGCATTTGGTTTAGCTTTATCACAAGTTCCTTCAGGATCAGCATTAGCTTTAGCAATTAATTCAGCTCTTACTACTTTTATACGTTCTTGAGATTGTAGTAATTCTTGTTTCTTTTGAGCAAAATACTTACCATATCGCATAGCAAGACTTGCTTGTTCCAACCACTCAATATCAAGAGCAGTGTCGTCTATTATAATATCTACTTCATAATCCATAATTTTTATTTTTTATTAGTGATTGAATAACATGCATAAACTATATATGGAAATCCAATATCGTAAGTAGGATCCCAAAATTCTTCAATAATCATTGCAGCTCTATCATTTTGTGATTTTAATAATATTGCTTGACAATATCCTAAAACTACTCTTCTGATACTTTCCGGTTGCTCAGTTTTAAGACCTGCTAATATTACTTTTATTTCAGTCCAGGATCCTCCTTTTATTAAAACTCTACAAAGATCAATAATTTGGTTTTGAGTAGCTTCTGCTCTTTTACTTATTTCTAATCTTTGATCTTCATCAGCATTTAATACCTGCTCAAGAATAACAATAGCATTTCTTGGATGACCTTGACTAGTTTCAATTATCTGATTAAGAATTTCTTTATCTAATTTTTCACCTTCTTTTCTAGCAATACCACGTAATAAAGAAAACATTTGAGATTCTTCTAATGGATTGACTTGAAATTGACTACATCTACCTTTAATAGTAGCTAATAGTTTTTGAGGATCTGTTGTACATAAAATAAAATAAACATGTTTAGGAGGATCTTCCAGAATCTTTAGTAAAGCATTTTGAGCATCATTTGTAAGTTTATGACACTCATCAATCAACCAAACTCTATTGGTTCCTTCCATGGCCATAAAATTACTATTTTTACGAACTTCTCGTATAGTATCAATTCCTCTGAAATCAGCTGAATCTACTTCTTTGAAATCAGATCCTACACATCCTAATTCCTTTGCAATAATTCTACCAATTGTAGTTTTACCACATCCAGTTGCTCCATGTAGTAAAAAGGAATGTGGACAACTATCAATGTCAGATAACATAGATTGTAAAGTAGTAACAGTATCTATATTTCCTTTTATTTCAGAAAGGTCTTTAGGTCGGTATTTATTATACAGGCTCATAGTATAATTATAATTTTTACACTTGGTAAACTATCTATTTTACCATTTTGTATTGTAGTATCAATAAAATCTACTTTCATATCATTTATATATAATCCTGTAGTTTTTTGTAAATCTATTAAGATTTTTTCAATTTTTCCTTCAGCATCCCTTTTCAAAGTCTTTGCTATTGATATATTACCTATCATAATATTTTATTTTTTTTAGTTCTTTAATATTAACATCAGATTGAATTACTGAATAAGTTGATTGTGACCTTTTGTG
>DATKTW010000163.1:0-16067 GCA_035530895.1 Candidatus Nanopelagicaceae bacterium | reverse complement strand
TATTGAAGTTCAAATGAATTGAATTTCGATTGGGCTTTTAAGGCTTTAATATCAGAATTTTCCATAAGTTTTTACCTCCTTTTTATTATTATTCTTTTTCTTGTTTTTTTTGTTCTTAATTAAAATAAGGTAAGAATACATAATTAGTTTTTAATACTAAACTATAAATGGACTCTTGAACGCTTGATGAACCGCCCTAAAAGTCCTGATGAAGCAATATGTTATTAATAGCAAAAATTTTTGGTTAAATAGATTCACGCATAACAATAGTAAAAACACAAATATCTAGAGCTGTAGCAAAATATAAGTAAAAAATTAAAAGAAAAATAGAAAGAAAAAATAAATTTAAATTCTCTTTACTTTTTTACTAAGAATGATTCCTATGACGGATAGAATGCCAAGTAGAAAGAATAGGTTATATCCAGAAATTATATCACCTGCCTGACCATAAGTACAAGAACCATTATCACTAAACTTGTTTCCTTCGCAATCCTTTTCAAAGATGCAAGCAAGATTACCAATCAAAATATTTCCTGAAATGGTGTTATAATTACTAGTAGCTAAATAAATCCCCCTATCGTTGTAATTTGCGGTGTTTCCAGAAATGTTGTTAAAATTACTGTACCCTATAAGAATCCCAACAAAAGCGTTATTTGCGGTGTTTCCCGAAATGGTGCTAAAATTACTATGCTCTACAATTATTGCAGAATTATAGCTAATATTTGCGATATTTCCCGAAATGGTGTTATAATCACTATAAGATATAATTATCCCAATTAAATTGTAATTTGTGCTGGATCCCAAAATGCTATTGTTATTACTGTAATATATCTTTATCCCAGAACTATTACTATTATTTGCGGTGTTTCCCGAAATTGTTACATTACTACTATATGTTAAGTATATCCCATTATAATTCGATGAGCAATTATTCATAATTATACGAGAATTATTTGCATTGGATAATCGGATTCCTGCATAATCGGAATTATAACCAGTATTATATAATGTACAATTTTCGATCTTAAAGTATACACTGGAATTTTCAATTAAGATACAACTTCCCGAACCTCCACCATCGATTTCTAAATCCTCTATAACGTAAGGATCGGAATAAGTGCCTTCACCAGTGCAATTTCCAGAATTTCTAAAATCAACCCATCCAGAATTATTGATTATCTGAATTTTTTCTGAAACTACCGAGTTTTTTAGATTTTTATTATTTAAATTACTATTTTCCGAGCTCGTGTTGGTACGTCTATCATTTAAAGTGGTATTATTGAAGATAAGTAATGATAAACTAAATACCATTACTAAGGTGATTAAAACGATTATTCTCGATTTTGCTCTTGATTTCACTTACTTTTCGCCGTTATTTAAAAAAATTATTTCTAACTAGTTAATATTTAGGGCAATTTCCTTTTTATACATTTCAGCTAATAAGGGAATATGCCAGATTAAAATTTTTATCAATATCAAAATATAGCCGGCTGTGGACTCTCTCAAAATATTAAGAAAAAATTAAAAGAAAAAGAGAAAGAAAAAATAAATTTAATCATGTGCGCTCCTAATCCCTTTACCAAAAGTAAAGGTTTTAATGAAGAAGTTAATTAATATTTGCTCCTTCATTCCTTAAAATCTCAAAAAGTTCCTCTTTTATACTCCTAAATGACTTTGAATTCCAGGACTTCATTACTGGATAAAATAATTTCATAAAAAACTCAGGATTTAATTTAAAAGTATATTAAAGTTTACATTGAAAAGAGGGGTGAAATCTTAAAATTACCAATAATTTGAATAAATTTAGAAGTAGAAATTTAAAAATCTACTTCTTAAATAACAAAAAGAACTCTTCCCCTTAATAGATGTATTTTTAATTATATGAGTCAATGGTGGATTTTTTTATAAGAACTTTTATCAATTAGTAAGTCATTTTTATTAGATATGAGCAATCCCAAATTTTTAGAGACAGAAGTCTTTCTAGAAGGTTTAAAATTTCCCGAAGGTCTGCGCTGGCATGACGAAAAATTGTGGTTTTCCGATATGTTTGCGAGAAAAGTAATGACAGTAGATCTACAAAAGAATGCCGAAACTATCATTAAAATGGATGATTCCCCTTCTGGCTTAGGTTGGCTTCCCGATGGTACATTGTTAATAGTCTCTATGAATGATGAAAGATTAGTGCGACTCGATCCTGATGGCTTAAAAGAGGTTGCAGATTTAAACTCATTAGCTACTTTTAGATGCAATGACATGGTTGTAGACAAGAAAGGAAGGGCGTATGTTGGAAACTGTGGGTTTAACTTTCAAACTGAGCAGTTTAAACCCGCTGAAATTATCCTAGTAACCCCAGAGGGAAATGCTCAAATTGTTGCTGACAACTTAGCCCATCCAAATGGCACAATTATTACTCCAGATGATAAAACTCTTATAGTCGCAGAAACTTTTGGAAGTAAATTGACTGCTTTTGATATTTTGGAAGGTGGATTACTGGAAGAACGACGAATCTGGGCAAATTTAAAGTCCATGAAGCCTGATGGGATTTGTCTTGATGCAGAAGGAGGAATATGGATTGCGTCACCAGGTAGCGGTAAAGTTTTTCGAGTTCTTGAAGGTGGTAAAGTGACTCATGAAATTAAGGTTTCAAGTCAGGCTTATGCATGCATGTTAGGCGGTAGCGACCGATGTTCTCTCTTTATAGCCACATCTACAGCCTTTGACCAAACAGACCGAATAGAAGGACGAATTGAAATAGTTAGAGTTGAAATCCCTGGAGCCGGGCTTCCATAGAAAAAATGTGTAATAAAAATTCTCTAATCCAATTCCGGTAATTGTTTTTATTTAATTTTTAAATTAAATAACTATGTAAATCTATTGACATCGAATACATAAAGGAAGAACTTAATTGGGCAATCAACGGAATTGATATAGTCGGGTGTGGACTCTCTCAAAACATTAGTAAAAAATTAAAAGAAAAATAAAAAGAAAAAATAAATAAAAAAATTAAGTTCGGTTAGTAATCCATTCCAGGCATGCCACCCATGCCTCCCATTCCCGGCATACCGCCCATTCCTGGACCACCCATACCACCCGGAGGCATTCCACCTGGAGGGCCAGCTGATTTCGCACCTGCGATAACATCGTCGATTCGTAAAATCAATGAAGCTGCTTCGGTAGAGCTTTTAATCGCTTGAATTTTCACTACGGTTGGTTCAACTACGCCAACTGACATCATGTTGAGGATAACGTCGCCAGTTTCTAAGTCGGTTCCCGCAAACTTATTTCCTGTTTGATGTGCGGCTCTTAATTTCATTAACACGTCAATCTGGTCTAATCCGGCGTTTTCTGCGAGTGTTTTAGGGATGATATCTAGGGCATCGGCAAAAACTTCGACTGCTAGTTGTTCGCGTCCTCCTAGAGTTTGTGCGTATTTTCTTAATTGGATAGCAGCTTCGATTTCTGGAGCTCCTCCGCCGCCGACAATTTTTTCATCTTCGACAACATTTCTGACTACGCATAAAGCGTCGTGAATAGCTCTTTCGACTTCATCTATGACAAGTTCAGTTCCGCCTCGAATTAAAATTACGACTGATTTAGGATCATTACATTCTTCGATGAAAATCCAGCTATCGTTCATAATTTTGCGTTCTTCGACTAATCCAGCGAATCCTAGCTTATTTTGGGTAATATCGTCGAGATTGGTGAAGATCATTCCCCCAGTAGCTTTAGAAAGTTTTTCTATATCAGATTTTTTGACTCGTCTAATAGCCATAATTCCCGCTTTAGTAAGAAAGTGTTGTGCCATATCGTCGATTCCCTTCTGGCAAACTACTACATTTGCTCCAGATTTTACGATTTTGTCGACCATGGTTCTAAGCATGCGTTCTTCTTCGTCTAAGAATTGTTGAATTTGATCTGGGCTCGTTATTTGGAGCTTAGCGTCAAACTCAGTTTTTTCAATTTCTATAGCGCTCTGTAATAAGAGTACCTTAGCATCTTTAACGATCTTAGGCATTCCGGGGCTGACAACTTCTTTATCCAAGATAATTCCTTTAATGAGGGAAGTTTCGTCGATTGAATCTCCCTCTTTTTTTTGGATTTGAACTTTTTCGATATCAGCGACCCATTTACCGTCTTCGCCTTTTTCGGCTATTGCTTTTATTGCATCGATAGAAATTTCGGCTAGCATATCTCTTGATTCAGAAACGAGTTTTGAGGACATACAAGTCATTGCAGCATTTTTTAATCCTGCTCTATCGTCAATTCCGCTTTTTATTGACATTTTTTCTAGGATTTCAACCGCTTTCTCAGCCGCTTTTCTGAATCCCTCAGTAATAACTGTTGGGTGAATTTTTTGTTGTAGTAGCTTTTCTGCGCGCTTTAATAGTTCACCAGCAAGGATTACAGAAGTAGTTGTGCCATCACCCACTTCGGAATCTTGAGTTTTAGCAACTTCGACCATCATTTTAGCTGCAGGATGTTGAACATCAATTTCTTTTAGAATTGTTGCCCCATCGTTAGTAATAACAACGTCGCCGAATTGATCAACGAGCATTTTATCCATTCCACGAGGTCCAAGTGATGTTCGCACCGCTTCAGCGATAACTTTCGCAGCAGCAATATTATTTTCCATCGCGTCTTTTCCACGAGTTCTTTCGGTCCCTTCCCTCATAATAAGGATAGGTTGACCGCCTAATTGTGCCATTTTAAATTCACACTCTTTTGTTTTTTTAAATTAATTATTAATTATATAATGATCTCTAAGTCATAAAATTAAAAAAGTTTACGGAAATTATAATTTTTGAACTGTGAAGGAGTAAGCTAATAAAATATTAGGGGTAGGAATTGATTCTTGTAAGAAGTTGATGCCTTTTTTCTTTATTTTTGAAGTTCTCTTTTCTTGAGTCTTAAATCTTTAGATCTGCATCTACGACATTTTTTAGCTTTGAGTGGGTTCAACGCTCCACACTTTCGGCATACTGTTTTCATTAACAAGTGGTGTCTAGCTATTTTTCTTTTGTAGGGGTCATCAATGGGCATAATATAATCTCCTTTGTTACCAATCGTTATTGCGTGTTTTTTAGTTCTTAAAGTGCTTTTCTTTTTGAATTTATTTTAGTAGTATTCCAAGTTGCAACTTAAGAATAATTTGAAAAACAATTGAAAGCTAAAAAATTTTTTGATAGAGGATAGAAATATAGAAATAAAGTAAAAATTAAAATTTTATAAATAATTTTAGGATTTAACTTAGAGTAAGTAAAAATTCATAGTTAATTGAAAGAATATGCCGAAAGAGATATTTGACGAAGAGAAATTCATAGAATTAGCAGAGTTTGCGGTCCATTGTCGCGTTAAGAGAGTTAAAGATGTTGTAAAGTTGAAACTAAGGACAAAGAAGCGTCTTTACACGTATAAAACTGATCCTACAACTGCTGATAGGTTAGTAAGAGGATTAAGTTGTGAAATAATCGAGTTATAAATGGCGATTAATTGATTTAATGGTATTAAATAAATGAAATATCTTCCTGCGTGTAAAACATGTGTAAGTTCCGGATTTTTATGTTCTAGTTGCCAAGAAAAACTAGATACAGGAGTTCTTACTCAATTTGAGTTAGATTTAGCTAAGGATTTGCTTGTTTTGGAGGAGGAAGAATTGTTTAATTTTTTAAAAAATATTTCTTTCTATAAAGCAATTGATTTCGAAGATGTAGTAATTTTTGTAATCGGTAAAAAAGATAAGCTCAAAATAACTCAGAAACTTATTAACTGGTTAAAAGAAACGTACGAAGTGGACGAATTAATTATAATCGAGCAGACTAAAAATCCTAGAGCTGCGTTAGAAAGTTTGATAGCACCGAGTAAATTAATTACTTTAAACGAGATATTTTTAGCGACAGGAGATATTGAATTTAAAGGAGTATTGAATAAGACGGACCAAGACACGATCTTATTTACTAAAGAAGAGCTTGAAGAATTAATTCTTGAACTCACAGGTAATACAATTCGCATTGAATTTCAATAGTTTTTAGAGCATTATATCTTAATTTTTTATTTAAACAGGTTTAATGAATTGTGGATGAATATAAACAAGTTATTTTAATAAGGACCGATTTGAAGATGGGTACCGGTAAAAAATGTGCGCAATCGTGTCACGCTTCAATTTCCTCATCGGATATAGTTAGAGTACAAAATAAAGATGCCTGGAAGAAATGGAAAAACGCTGGGCAGAAGAAAGTGGTACTACGAGTTTCTAGCATTGAAGATTTAAATGAAATTGTTCAAAAATTAGAAAAAGCCAAAATCCCCTACTTTTTAGTTAAAGACGCGGGATTGACGCAGTTAACCCCTGGGACAATGACAGCGTTAGGAATTGGACCTGCAATATCAACTACCTTAGATAAAATCACTGGGGAATTAAAGCTACTTTAATTTATTATTTCTAGGCTGGATGAATTGGATGAAGAAAATTTTACTTCCATAGGATCTAAAAACCTCAGCAAGAGAGAGACAGAAAAAATTGTTGGAATCGAAGTTTTTTCTTCTTCTGGATATGAGGGTATTCAGGCTATAATTAAAAAACGTTATAAGGATTTTATTGTCAGGGAGATAACCCATTCGGGAAGAGTTCTTGAAATAAAAGAGAATTATGGCCCAATTTATTTTTCTGAAGATAATAAAGATAGCTATACACTTTTCAATTTAATAAAAATTAATAAGGACACATTTGAAGCAATAAGATTAATTAGCAAAGCCTTAGGTATTCCACCAAAATCGATAGGGTATGCCGGACTAAAAGATAAACGATCTATAAGTGTTCAAATGGCTTCTATTCGAGGTAATTATGTTGAAAAATTGAAGAACTTAAAATTGGAGGATATTTTTATTAGAAACATATCTCCTTCAAAGAATTCTGTTAAATTGGGATATAACTGGGGGAACCAGTTTGTTATAACTTTAAGGAACATCAAACACATACCTGATCAAATGAAAAAAATAGAAGATTTATTTAGTAATCTCCGTAATCATGGTTTTCCAAACTATTACGGGCTTCAGCGATTTGGTACTTTTAGACCGAATTCTCATATAATCGGGAGATACATTTTAGAAAGCCAGTTTAAGAAGGCTTTTGAGGAGTTTGTTATAAAAGATTATTCCACAGAATTACCTCAATCTCAAAAATTAAGGGCAGAATTAGCAAAAACGGGTGATCTAAATAAAGCACTTAACTCTTTTCCTACAAGCCTTGGTTATGAGAGAACTATGATCAAATACTTATTAGATAATCCTGGGGATTATGAGGGTGCTATTTACCATCTACCCAAATACCTTATCAAATTACTGATTAGTTCGTTTCAATCTTACTTATTCAATAAAATGGTGTCGTTACGTGTTTATCAAGGGAATTCTTTACATAATCCCGTAAAGGGTGATGTCTTTAGTATACTAGACGAAGAAAATGGGAATATCACGCAAATAAAACATACATATGGTGGATTCTACGATGAGTATCTACAAGAGGCGAGAAGACTGAATCGGGCAAAAATAATAGTCCCTCTAGTAGGATATAATACAGATCTTAACGAATTTCCTTACATGAAAACCTTATTTTTAGAGATAATTAAGAACGATCGTATCTCTTTAAATCTATTCAGAAATAAACTGTTAGAAATGTATGAATTCAAGGGTTCTTTTAGGCCAATAATAGCAAAACCGGTAGGCTTAAAAATACTCGAATACTCTAATGACGATCTTTTCCCAAATAGATACAAGATGAAAATTGAATTTTCTCTTCAGAAAGGCTCTTATGCTACATTATTTCTACGTGAAATAGTAAAATAAAACATTAGGTGATAACTACCTCGTAATCTTGAATGGTTTCAATACCAAGAATATCGTTCACCTTTATAGAAATTTTGTGTTTCCCTTTCTCCTCGTAGTTATATGGAACGGAGGTTAAGTCCAGTTTGCGATTTTTTAACGTTCGATATGAAATCCAAGCCGTGGTAAAACTATGTTCATGATGGTTAAAATCAATAGACCAGCTATCAATCCAATCTGAGAAATTTTTAATTCTATTTTTAATGTTATCTTTAATTAATTTTAAATTTGGAGTGAAGTAGTCTACTAAATCAACCGTTATCTTAGAATCATTTTCTGATATATTAACAACGAATTTGGTATCTTGGATTAAAGAACTAATATCCCTCTTTTGTATATTCTCAACGAGAAAATCTTTGTACGTATTTATTGCTTGCGTATAATCATTATTTTTCACGATTTTAAAGGGCTGAGATCGTCTTTCATATTTTTTATTCCAATCTATCAAATCATTACTATTCCACACGTCAAATATTCTCTTGCGGCTAATGTTTATGGCCTGTTTTGCGATGTCTGAACCAATCCACCGCCTACCAAGTTTTTCCGCAACAGCTAAAGATGTTCCAGTACCACAGAAAAAATCAGCTACAATATCGTCTTTATTTGAGGATGCGAGTATAATTCTCCTCAAAAGCCGTTCAGGTTTTTGGGTAGAAAATGCTTGATATTCCAATGTATTTGCTCTAATGTAAGGAATATCTGTCCAAACATCACGAGGAAAGATACCTTTATTTGTGACATAAACTTTTTGCGAAAGTCTTTTACCATTATGGCTTCCACCTCGATAATAGAACATACCTTTATCGTCTTCTTTTAATGCAAACTTAACTCGATCAGAATATTCCATATAGATTCCCGGATCGTCGTTGAAAGTATATTCATTTGATTTAGTATAAAATAGTATTGAGTCAAACGATCGGATAAAAAATTTTCTTGTTTTCGCTGATGCGGCGGGATAAGCCCAGATAATCTCGTTTCTAAAATTTTCTTTTCCAAAAATCTCATCCAATATTACTTTAATATAATGCGAAACGTGCCAATCTAAATGAACATATATACTTCCATTTTTAGAAAGAAGATTCTTCATTAGCAATAATCTATCGTAAAGAAATTCAATATACTCGTCAATTCCCCCATCCCATATATCTGAGTAAGCTTTTTTATTCTCGAATGTGTTACCCTCTCCAATAAATGTTTTTGACTCAAAATTACCCCCTGTTGCATATGGTGGATCGATATATATAAGATTAATCTTATTTGAAAACTTAGGATTCAGCGATCCCATGATACTTTTATTTTCGCCCCAAATTAATAAATTTTTCCAACTGTTAGAACTTTTTTCATGTTGCTGGTTCAATGATCGCTTGTTTTTTGATACATCTTTATCAAAAATAACACTGCCTATTATAGGATTTTCTATTAATTCCAAGACTTGGAATTCGTATATATTTTGAGAATAATTTGATTTTTGAGCATATTTTTCATCCTTTTTTTTCCAATCTAGTTTTGGCATTATTAATCGTCAATAAGATGGCAAAAAATTTATTCTTATTTTCCTTTTCAAATATAATTTTAAGTAATTAATTGTCAAACACGAAACCATGTCAACTGAAGAGATGGACGGATGGAGAAAAACTCATTATACCAAAGATATTACTTTGGATTTAGTTGAGAAAGAAGTAATTTTAGGTGGTTGGGTTAGAAACTATCGTGATTTAGGTGGTTTGAGGTTTATAAACCTTCAAGATGTCTACGGAGAGCGTCAAATCACCTTGAAAAAAGGTACAGTATCTGATGAGATTTTCGAAAAAGCTAAAGTAGGATATCAATATTGCCTTATGGTAAAAGGAACGGTTAAAAGTTTTGAAAAAGCACCTGGTGGAATTGAAATTATCCCTATCGAAATAAAGATTCTAAATAAAACTCCTGATAAATTGCCAATTGATATGACGGGAGAAACCACAACTGAATTAGATTTAAGGTTAAATAATAGAGCACTAGATCTCAGATCAGTACGGAACCAGGCGATTTTTGCAATTAGGAGAGAAATTCTAAATTCGGCGAGAAATTTTTTGCTAGATCACGATTTTAATGAGATATACACGCCTAAAATTATAGGTTCAGCTACTGAGGGTGGAACAGAATTATTTCCAATAATGTATTATGATAGAGAAGCTTTTCTTACTCAATCAGCTCAATTATATAAAGAACAATTGAGCGGTGTGTATGAGAGAGTATTTGAGATAGGTCCAAGCTTTAGAGCTGAGAAAAGTCATACAAAACGCCACTTATGTGAAATAGTGCAGTTGGATGTGGAAATAGCATTCGCTGATATGAATGATGTTCTAGAACTATTAGAAGAATTAGTTCAAAATGTTATTATCGGCATTCGAGATAAGCAGATGTCTGCTTTAAAGCTATTAGGTATGGAAGAGAAGACGATTGTCCCTGAAGTTCCGTTTCCAAGATATACTTATGAAGAATTACTTGATTTATTAAGTAATAAACTAAACCTAAAGATTGAGTGGGGAGAAGATTTATCGACGGAGGCTAATAGAAAACTCGGACAAGAAATACCCGGTTATTACTATATAACTCACTGGCCGATGGCAATAAAACCATTTTACATTATGCCATCTAAAAATCCTAAATTTAGCGAATCATTTGATTTGCAAAAAGGTTGGTTAGAATTGACTTCTGGAGGTACAAGAGTCCATAACAAAGAACAATTAGTAAATGCATTGGAAAATAAAGGACTTAATCCGCTTGCTTTTGAATCCCATCTTAGCGCTTTTGATTATGGAATGCCTCCTCATGCTGGTTTTGGCTTAGGAATCGCAAGATGGCTAACAGTTTTATGTGGATTGGATGATATTAGAGAGGCGGTTATGTACCCTAGAACTCCTGAAAGATTGACTCCTTAATTTAATTGAATATATTGAATATTAATAATAATTAATTTTACAGAATCATGGACGATAATTGTATCGAATCTTATATAAAAGCAGGTAAAGCAGTAAAGGCTGCTAAAGATTTAGTTAAAAACCTAATTAAACCTGGAGTGACTTTTTTAGAAATTGCGAACAAATGTGAAGAAGAAATTATCAATCAAGGTTGTGAATTATCATTTCCAATAAATATGTCTCTTGATAATCATGCTGCCCATTATAGCCCAACAATTGACGATCCAACAGTTGTACCTGAAAGAGGATTGTTAAAAATAGATTTAGGGTCTCATAATGATGGATATATTGCTGATTCTGCAATCACTATTAATATAAATAATGATCCTGAACTGCAAAACTATATTGATGCGGCTAAAGAAGCACTTGATGCTGCAATTAAACTTTTTAAGCCTGGAACAATACTATATGAAATTGGAGAAGCGATTGCTGAAAAAATATTTAACCGCGGGTTGAGACCAATCACCAATCTTGGCGGTCACGAGTTGAAACGGTATAATCTGCACGCAGGTCCATTCGTTCCTAACTTTAAAGATTTAAATCACAAAAAGGTTATAGAACCTGGTGAAGTTTACGCCTGTGAACCTTTCGCTACTTCTGGTGTAGGAATAGTAGTCAACGGTCAGAAATCTTATATTTATCGATTTGCTAAGAGAGTCAAAAAAAACCTTCCGTATGATGAATTAAACTACATGAAGAAAATAGAAAAACTTACTAACTACCTACCATTCTCGCCACGTTTAATCGAAAAACATAAAATTATCCCAAAAGACAAAATCCAAAAAATAATTGATGTTTTTATAAGAAAAAGTATATTAGATCATTATCCTCTTTTAATAGAAAAGACTGGAGCTCCAGTTGCTCAACAAGAGCATACAATACTAATAGATCTAGATGGAAATCCAATTGTCACCACCTAATACAAAATTTATGGAAAATCTCACAAGTGTTATTCTTTGTGCCGGTGAAGGGAAGCGCGCTAAAGGAATTGCGGATGAAATACCGAAGCCATTAATAAAAGTTGAATCATTAAATAATCAATCTATTCTTACAATTCTAATATCACATTTATATAGATTTGGTATTAAACCAATTATAATAGTAACTGGATATTTAGGTGAGCAAATTGAGAAAGACATTATTGCATCTCAAGCAAAAAACCTATACAAGAGCGAGACGATAATAATCAACAAAGCTGGAAATCGATATAGGTTAGGTCCTTTGCATTCTTTTCTAAGTATTACAAGAAATAAACGGGTTTTTAAAACCAATGAACTTTTTCTTGTTATTCCGGGAGATACTATTTTTGACTACAAACTTATGGAAGAAATTTTAAATTTGCTTAAAGATAATTATTCTAAAGTTAATCAGAATTCCATTATTTTTTACCGAAGAACTAACAAATTAGCGTTAAATAAAGAGACAGAAGAATTTGGACCAATGTGTAATAAAATGCTATCTTGTGTAAGAACGAAGGAAAAAGGTTCAAAACTATACGTCAAAGAAATATATCAGAGAAACATAAATACATTATCAGATGAAGAAGAATTCAATCAGATTATCCCGATTTTCATTATTACTTATGATTATGTGAAAAATTTTGAGAATCTTGCTAGCAAGATAAAATTGAATAAAATTATTGATGCTGTAAACTCATCAATCAAAAACGATATGGAATTTTTAGCATGCATGGTTAAATCAGATCAGAATTTTTACGATATTGATACTGCCCTCGACTTAACGTTTGTGAACGAGCATTATAAAAAAAGTGGACAATAGTAGCTCCGATTATCACAGAAAACTTGTTTCAATGGATCCTCTTCTTTGTTCCAATGAATCGTGTCTGGATCAAAGCCCTATTGACTGTAAAACTAATTTTAAACTAGGGTTTTCATGTTTTAATGTCACGTGTAGCAAATAGAAAATTTATTTATTCTACAAGAGATCAGGCAAAACAGCTTCAAATTACCATAGATTAAGAAGAACTTAATTGCTTTTCTCTACTAAGTAATAGCTCCAGCGTGAGAATAATTGAAAGCGTCCAAAATTAATAACAAACGATTATTGAGTATTCAGCAGTATGAAAAAATTATTAAATAAAACCATTTAAAAATCAATGTATAAGCAATAACTCTGGTTGAAAAAAAATCCAGAACCTAAGAATCAATTTGCAACAACTACTCCGTTGTTTAAATTGCACTTACGCATCAAAAACCAATGATTTAAACTATTGTCCAAATAATTAGATGGGAAAATGAATATTTAAATTTAACTATTAACCTAAATAATATAAACATCCCATTTTAATTACAGAAATATTAATTTAATCTAAAATTCTCTCTCAGAAATAAGATACCGACAAAAAAAAAAGGCTTACATGAAAATGTCTATGAAAATAAAAATTGATCTTTTTGGAATAGGAACAATCAACGGTGAAATGATACGGTATTACGCACCCTTATCAGCTGATGCAATAATTAATAAGTTGCCAATAGTACTAAGAGGAAGGTTTAGTTTTGGATCAAAAGTCTATTGGACTCTCCCGGGGATTGAAATTTATAAAGGAATTAATCCAAAATCTAATAAAAATGTAGAGAAAGGAGATATCATTTATAACCCTAAATCTGATGAATTAATATTTATTTTAGAAAATACAGAATTACAAACTAAAGTAAATAAAATCGGAAAGGTTACTGAAAATCTCGAATTCTTTCTGCAAGCGAAGAATGGTTTGAATACCAAAATATCTAAGATGAAATCGTAACATCAGACTTTTCAGGAGTATAGAATGGCAATTTCGAACAGATTAATTGTAGTGTTTATTTTTTTTTATTTAGGAGTTCTTTTATATTTAACCTTATTTCTCACAGTTCCAGATATTCAAAACGCCATAGTACAATCACGACATGAGATTACGGGACTTACAGAGGGATCTAATTATTTATTGGCACTTTTTATCTCATTTTTCATCTGTCTTATAGGAAATGCGAGCGTTGGTTTTCCAATACCTTACCCGTTTATATTGTTTTCGCTTTCTAATTCAATTTACATCAGATATTCAAATCTTGGATTAACATTAGGTGAAATTCTTTTGAACGGACCTTTTTGGTTTGAAATACTAATTATAGCAGTAATAGGAGGATTGGGGAGTGCAGTTGGTGAACTTGTTGGATTCTTGATTGGGATTGGTGCAAAGAAAGTTGTTAAACGAACCCAATCTAAGACTCTTGAAAACGTACAAGGATTTGGCAGATTGGTATTAGATCATCCAAAATCTATGCATTTATATATATTTATTGCGGCAGCTCTTCCTATTCCTGACGATCCACTTTGGATAGCTCTAGGAATGTCCGGAAAGAAAATAAATTTCCCAATCTGCATATTATGGGCTTGGGCAGGTAAAAATTTAACTACGATCTTTTATGTTTTATTTCCAATTTTGATTTTACTCGGATTTACAGCAACAGGAATAGAAGTAAGTGATATTTCAAGTGTCATAACAGAATCCATTATGTTATTAATCACACTTGCTATAATGCAATTCATACTATCATTTAATTGGGACAAGTATTTAACAAAGAGAAGCGAAAAAAGATTACCCGAATCAGTATAAAGAAACCAATATGAAAATTACTTTTCATTATTCTTTAAGCAGTTTTTACAAACGAACACAACTTTTCGTTTGTTTTTCGAATTTTCATCGTGATAAACTCTCTTGTAAATGTAATTATTACAAATGTTACATAAAGCTGGGGTTCGAGCCTCTTCTAATAAGGGCCCTAAGTTATCAAAAGTCATAAATCAAATCTAATAGGATGATTTTGAGAGGGTTATTTCGATTTTAGAAATTAAATCCTTTTTATTTTTGCTATTATAATTGTTGCTGTTGTTTTTTCGATAGTTATTCCTTTGCCTATTTTCAAAGAAGGGACGGCTCCCTAACGAGATATTGGCTATTTCTACTCCGGGATACATACGCTTTTTTAAAATTTCAACAACTTCAACCGCAGTTGAAATTTCTTCTCCTTCCCCTTTTATTAATAGCGATTTTGTTCCCCCTGAAAATGCAAAAATTGCATCCTTTATTGTTTTCTCCCGATCAGTTCGATTTCTTATTATAAGGGTTGTGTCATTAGGCATGAAAAAACCTCATTACTAATTATTTATTAATTCTAAAATAAAAGCAGTCTAAATATTAATTATACATCTAGTAATATAAAATTTATTTAAATTATCTACTAAAAGCAATACTTTACAAGCAATTATGTGAATTTTCTCTTAAATAAAACAAATAAATTATATTTTCACTTTGCTACAAAAATAAGGTCGCATCATCATTATATAATTGTAAAATTTATAAATTGAACTCAGAACGACTCTTCAAATCATCTAATACTTTACTATATTCAGAAATCCTTTCCTCAAAATGTTCAATTATCTTTCGTTCATCTGTATCTAGATAATCGAAAAAGGGTGAAATTCTTTCAATCCTTTTGCTAAAATCATTCATGATTTTTGTATACCAGTCGTTCGGCTTAGCCAGCATTTCATTTAGCTTTTTTTTGTATCTAGCCTTCTTTTTCTTGAACTCAGGATCATTCTTCTCAGCGTTGAGGTCAGAAAGGTTTGCTTCATATTTTTTTAATTCTTTTTCAATTTTTTCTCTAAACTTCGGGATTCTGTAGATTTTTTTGTCGATATCAGGATCCCATTCATATAAATAGTAATCCTCATTTTCAGCTTCTATTTCATCGTCGGTTATTTTAATGGGTCTTTTTAAAACCATAATAAGACCGAAATTCCTTTGAAGTTGAGCAAGATATCTTTTTCGTAAAATTTCGTCTATATATTTAATTTCACTCAGGACATCCTTCATATTTTTATTGATTTCTTTTACTACTTTATCAACAGTCTTAACCATTTTCTCCATAGTATGTTCAAACTTTAATTCTATTGAGTTTGAATATGTAGCGAACATACCGCGATCAGGATTTTTCAACCTTATTCCAGCTATTCCTAGATAATATGATTTAGATTCTTTTTGGCAATGATCAAAAACAAGAGCAATAGCAAATGGGTTAACACCTTGGTAAAAGAGTTGTGTTTCAATATCTCTTGGTGAAAAAATAAACCCAATTCCAGGATGAGTGTGCCACCAACCTACAAAGAAATCTTTCTTATTGTCTTGAATTGCTCTTTCATATATTGCGGTATTAAACTGAGCTG
>DATKTW010000162.1:0-9052 GCA_035530895.1 Candidatus Nanopelagicaceae bacterium | reverse complement strand
TTCTCACATAGATAATTTTAGAGTTGCTTCAGGAATTAAAAAGGGAGTTCAGATCGGTGAGTTTTACTTTGATTCCGATTTATATAAATGGCTCGAAGCAGCAAGCTATATCTTGCACACACATAATGATTCTGATTTAGAAAAAAAAGTAAATGAAATCGTTGATTTAATTAAGAATTCTCAGACTCAAGATGGATACATTAATACTTTTTATTCAACTAGGTTTCTACACAAAAGATTTACGAACATTTATCTTATGCATGAATTATATTGCGCTGGTCATCTTATCCAAGCTGCAATTGCCCATCAAAATGCAACTGGAAGCAAAGACTTAATAAAAGTAGCTATACAATTTGCGAATTTGCTTGTAAAGCTATTTCTTGGTGGAAAAAGAAAAGGTGTCCCTGGTCATGAAGAAATCGAAATGGCTTTAATCGAGTTATATAGAATAACAGAAAATTCAAAATACTTGAGTTTAGCTGAAGAGTTTATCAATCGAAGGGGAAATATTTCTAACTTTAAAACCTATTTTATAAATCAATATTTAGACATGATTTCTACCGTTAATTTAGCAGAGAAAAAGAATCAAGAGTATCAGAAAGCAACAGAATCAACATTTTCTATCACCGCGAAAGAAAGTGAGGTAGCTGAATGGGTTTCGAAACTTACTCTAAAAGGTCAAATAATACTCTTAAGAGAAAACTTGAACAGGAATTACATTCAATCCAATGTTCTGGTTAGAGAGATTATTAAACCAGTTGGTCACGCTGTTAGAGCAATGTATTTATTTTGCGGAATTGCCGATCTATATTCTGAAATAGGAGACAAAACTTTACTAAAAGCCCTTCGTAGGGTATGGTTGAAAATGATTAAAGCCAGAATGTATATTACTGGTGGAATTGGATCTGAAAAAGGCACAGAAGGTTTTAAAAAAGATTTTGCTTTAAAAAATGAAGATTCTTATTCTGAAACTTGTGCTGCTATCGGGAACATGATGTGGAATTTGCGAATGCTCCAAATAACAAGCAATTGCAAGTATGCAGATTTAATAGAGCTAATAATGTATAACGCTATGTTGGTTGGTCAATCAACTGATGGAAAAGAATACACATACGACAATCCTTTAGTTTCACATGGTAAAGATACAAGATTTGAATGGTTTCGTTGTGCGTGTTGTCCTCCTAACGTCGCTCGAACTATTAGTTCTATAGGTAAGTATATTTATAGCACATCAGAGAAGGGTATCTGGATTCATCAATATATTGGGAATAATGCTAATATTGATTTAAGCTCAAACACGATTAAAGTATGTCAAAAAACTGGATTTCCATGGATGGGAGATGTAAATATTAAACTTAATTTAAGAAAGAGTCAAAAATTCTCGATATTCCTTAGAATTCCGAGGTGGAGCATCGAAACCGAGCTAAAAATTAATGGTGAAAGATATTATAATAACTTATCTAATGGAAAATATGTGGAAATTATAAGAAACTGGTTAGATAACGATAGTTTGGACATAACTTTCAAAATGAAAGCAAAATTTGTTGAAAGTGACCAAAGAATCAAGAACAATAGGGGTAGAGTAGCGATATCTAATGGTCCCTTAATTTATTGCTTAGAACAAAAAGACAATAAGAATTTCGATATATTTACAGCAATTATTAAAAAGGATCAGGATTTAAGTGTTATATTCGAACCAGATTTGTTAGGGGGTGTCAATATCATTACTGGGACAACTAACAATGGCAGCAAATTTACTGCAATTCCGTATTTTGCGTGGAATAATAGAGGGGCAAATAATATGCAAGTTTGGTATCTCGCAAGTTGATTAGTCTAAAATCATCTCTTCATGAAAAAAATATAACAATAATTTTATAAAAAGTGAAGTTTATTAACTAGGTTTATATCTTTCAAAAAGGGTTTCAGTTATAACATCAAATGACTTCTCAACATTTTCACCCGTTTTAGAAGACAATTCTATAAATGAAGATAAATTATATTTTTTAGCAGCTAAAATCCCTTCCTCTCTTGTAACAGCTCGGAATTCCTTTAAATCCACTTTAGAACCAATTAACATAATTGGGATATCTCCAGCATGTTCTCGTATGATTTGAGTCCAATCAGGTAAATGGTCTAAAGATAGGCGATTAGTAATGTCATATAAGAAGAAAGCAGCGTTTGCTCCTTTACAGTATTGATGTAAGAGAAATCTAAATCTTTCTTCTCCGCCAAAATCCCAAATTTGCAGTTTTACTTTTTTCTTATTAAAGTTTGTGGTCTTAGAATAAAAATCAACACCTATCGTTAGTTTTAGATCGTCGAGGAAAAAGCCCGAAATATATCTTATCGTTAAGGAGGTCTTCCCAACAGCCGCGTCCCCTAACATCATTATTTTCCAAGTGAAATCGTAGCTTGCCAAATTTCTTAACCCTTTTTGGTAAATGGTTATTAATATTTTTCTGAACTCAAATATTTAATATTGATAGGTTTGACTTAATTATATTTATCTTTCTAAGATTTTTTAAATGTATGTTTTTATTTATTTTTCAATACTTTTAAACCTTTTAGAGCAATGAACCTCTTCTACTCAAAATATTAGAAGTAATATGTTTAAACTAGAATGAGCAATAGAGCTTGGGAGTAGAGAGCCTTTAAACGCGATGAAAACTAAAGATAATAAAATTCCAAAAGTGAAATAATAACCAAAAAAAGTTATGATTGTCGTTAAAGGTACGAGGAAAGGAGGAACATGATATATTGCGAATAAAAATGAAGAGATGATGATAGAGTAGATTAACTTTATCTTATATTTGGTTTTGTTGATAACAAATCCTCTAAAAAACGCCTCTTCACAGGGACCAATAATGACGATCTGAATCGTTATAAGAAGTGATAATTGAATTAAATTAGGATTTATAGGTTGGGTAGAAATCGCATTACCTATACCATCTTCAATAAATTGAGCTCCAAATAGATTTTGAATTATAAATCTCATATAAAAAGTTAATAGTAAATCACTAATGAAGAAGAAGAAGATTCCTATTAATATGCCTGTGAAGATTTTTAATATGATATTCTTGAGTTTTGAATTTTTCACATTAAAACCAAGTTCTTTAACTTCTACTATGAAAGGATTTTTTTCTATTTTTGCGGCAATTAATGAAGGAACAAGAACGAATAAAATTTCAGCAAATGAGATTAATATCAATATATTTGGATCTTTTCCTAAATTGATAGCCATTTTTAAGGTGATTATCTCCTGATTCTAAGTCTAAAAATTATTAATTTTAATCTCTCTTCGTTATTATAATTACCTCTCTTCATTTCAAATCTTGATGACAGTTAGAAATAATACATCAAATCAGAGGAACATTAATCTTAATTCTAATTCTATTGACTCAACTAACTCTATTAACTCCGGTTTTACCAAAGAACAGATCTTGCTAATAAATATAAAAAACATCGCCCAAGAATATATTGAAATCGAACGATTGAAAAATATTTTTGTAGAAATACTATTAGCTAATCTTGAAAGTCTGGATTTTAAAGAATTGTTGAAATATCCACGTTATGATATTAAAGAAAATTTTATTAAAAAACCAATTCAGACATCTAACATAAGAGGATTAAACATAGTAAGTGTCGATGGGAGTTCAGTTGTAAAAAAATTCATGAATGTAGATTTTTCTTTCCTAAAAGCTATTGCTGTGAAGTACTATTTTCACGAAAACCAATCATCTCGAATTGAATACTTTCCCGATATAGCAGGTTTTAATAACTATAATGTCCAGGGAAATTATTTAAATCGGGAGGAAAATGTAGTTGAAGCCAAAATTTCGATGGACATGACTTTTATGGAAATAAATCTTTTAAATAACTTAATCGAAAAGAAAAGCGATGTAGATTTAATTATTTTAGACGGTTCCATAGTAATAATGCCCATAAATCTGATATTTACTAAAGATTCAGAAATTTCTAAGAGATACGATACGCTATTAAAGGAATATCAAAAATTATATTCTAATTGCATTGAGAAAGGAATAATTTTGATCGGCTCGATAAAAGATACACGGACATCAGCGTTAACTAATCTTTTAAGGAGCACCATACAAATGTTAAAGCCGAATGTGATGAATCTATCTGATTTCATAAAATTTAATTATCGTCGGATTTTAGATTACTTTTCTGATTTAGATCTATATTATAGAGTATTGCTGAAAACAGAGAGAAGTTGTATCTTCAATTGTAAAAAAGAAGTAGACAAAATAAGGGATACAGGGATAAAAAAAGAAATTCCATACTATTTTCCTTTTAATTTTTATGCTTTCTACTTAAAAACTGCGACTTATGATACGCCCTGCAGAATTGAGTTCTTTATGGACGAAAAATGTAGTGCAGAAGAAGCTTCTGAAAAAGCTGATCTAATATCTTCAATCCTCCTACCGATCTCAAGTCTTAATGAATTTTATGGATTGCCAATACCTCAAATTGAAGCACATAAAAGAGCAGTATTTAAACCTCAAGAGATCAATCTACTGTTTAATAATTTATCTAGAACATTGAAAGTTCATGGAGTCTCTTTGTTAGAAAAGCGTAGAACGAGGAGACCTTTTTAATAAAACTTTAAAGTTCTTCCAATCGATTCAATATTATATCTTCGAAAAAAATATGCTTTTTATTTAAAATACTATTTCGAAACCCTCGTATTTCTAGTTCATCGTTTAATTGATTTAAATCTGCCAAACTTGAACTAATATAATAAATATAATATTTCTGATCTAAATTTATAAAATCTTTCACTTGCCTTATAAATTCAAGGAATACCTCAAAACCACGCTCTCCTCCATCCCAATTAGAATCACTACGCCTAGGAATGATCTCATTTTCTTTATAACTAATAGAAGGTAAATAAGGTGGATTAAAAACAATAATCTCAAACGATTGTTTAAGGTTTGTTGGAAATCTTCTAAATAAATCAGACCTTATAAAAGTAATGCTATCCTTGTAATTATTTGTTCTCTCATTTAATGTAGCACATCTGATAGCTGTATCTGATATATCCGATGCATATATTTTAGATGTGAACTCCGTTAAATATTTTTTAATTTCTTGAAGGAATAAAGCGATTATCCCAGTACCAGTTCCCATATCTAAAATCTTTCTAATTGATTTGATTGGTAAGCCATCAAAGAAATTTTCGTTAACATTTTTTTTTAAATAATCAATAATTAAATATGTATCATCGGAAGGAGGATAGACACCTTCAAAAGTGTAAGGAATAATTGGATCTGGAAAGAGATTAATATTTTTTCACCGTCTGAAGAGATTTAGTTGTTTAAGAATGTAAAAAATTTCTTGCTTAATTCAATGATTTCATCCACACTAAAACGAGCCAGTTTATCGTTTTTTATTTGATTTTCATGAAAAAAATTTTCGACATGTTGCCTTGAGTAGTTAAAATTTTTATCATTTTTCAAAAAATAGTATATAGCATTTACCATATTCTTATTTTTGTAAGGCATTATTCCAGCAACAAACTTTAAGAAGAAGGTCCTCCCATCGTCTGATAATAACATTTCATCGATTGCTTTTCTAGGCTCGACAATAACTAAAGATAATTCAATTTTAGGTGTGGGGAAAAAATTAAATCTAGAAATCTTAAATTTCCTCACGGGTATCATAAAAGCATTAAAGGTAACAGTTATTCTTGAAAGCGATTTATAATTATTTCTGTTAAAAAGTCTCTCGGCAATACTATTTTCAATTATTAAAGCACCCCGAGGAGGTTGTGGGTTATAAAAAACCTTTTCAAATATTGGGCCTGTAATAGAATAAGGTATATTTGAAATTATAATATCATGCGAAGGAATTTTAGCTTTTAGAATATCTTCGTTATATAGTTTTAAATTTTCATAGCTGGAAAATTTATTTGAAAGATAAAAAAACAAAACAGAATCTATTTCATAAGCATAGATTTGATTTGAATATTTAACCAAATCTTCAGTTAGTGCTCCTAAACCTGGTCCTATTTCTAAGATTGATTGTTCTTTTTTAATTTTTGATTCTAAGATTATTTTAGAAACGGTATTTTTATCGATGAGAAAGTTTTGACCTAGATTTTTGTTTGGTCTAATTCCTAATTGTTTTAAGTTATGTAGAACTTCGCTTTTATTCATATTATTCATTCGTATTTATGAGTCTTCGAGAATAAGTAGTACTTTATTCCCTCACGTTGCAGTTCTTTTACGATTCTTAAAGCAAGTTGTTTTGCTGGATTTGATAAGCTTGTTCGATCAGATATGTCTTTAAAGGTAGTGAATTTTTGTCTGTTTCTAGCATCTAGTATACCCCACATATGTTTCTGTCCTACTCCAGGCAATAATTTAAGAGAGTGCATTCTGGGAGTTATGGAAGTTGAGTTATTAAAGAAGTTTATAAATTCCTCCTCGTAATTTAATATTTCTTTTTCAAGTATAGGCTGAATTAGGGCTTTTGATGTATTTGTTAGGTCTTTATAATCAATTTTTTTTAAAACTTCCCTCAACTTGTTTTGTTGCAGAAAGCCCTCATACAATCCTTTTTCTTGTATCTTAATATCTGATTCTCTATTGCATTTAACTTCATATAATACAAAATCTGGAAAAGTAAGCACTTGAGCAACTGGTGTTTTTGACCAGCTTGGTTTATCTTCTTCAGGATGACCATGGAGTAATAAATCTAAGATGACAAGTTCTCGAAACTTCTTGATGAATTGTTTCTTTATTCTTGGCTCTCTTCTTTGATATCTGGGTTTTTGAGGAGGCCTTCTGTATCGATCCCGATTCCTTTCCATACCAACCATTCTTATAATTGTTTACTATCCCGAAGTGCATAATTTGTTATTTTTTATATATTCCTTATTTAACAAGGATTGCTCATTAAAATTTAAAACAATTAGAATTTATAAATTCTTCGTTGTTTAATACGTTATGGAAAAAATATACGCTGTTTTTATTTTTAGGAAGATTTAAGTTCTTCTATTTGCGCAAGAAGATCTTGTAATTGTTCGTCATTTAATGATTTTCCTGTAAAACTCTTCTCTAATATCATTCTAATTTCCGGTACAGTGTGAGGATCAATGTTTACAATGGTAATTGCGTATGATTCTTCGATTTCGTATTTTTCGATTAACAATTTCTGAACTTTTATCGCATCTTTTTCACTCATTTTAGCAAATTTATTAACATAATTATGAGTAATTTCTTGAAAGTGAGATAAACCTTCTTCACTGTCAATTTCTTCCATTTTCTCCTTGACAGCTTCCATAATTTTTTTTACTTCTGGTATAGAAACAGTTTTTTCACTAATTTTTCGTCCAGACATATATTTTTTCTCCCCTTTAAATTGATAAATGCGTTATTGGGCTGAACCTTTATTTATTCGTAAGTGTTCTTTGCCAATAATAAGAAGTTTCTTTGAATTACCTAATTTAACTTCAACTTCGTAGCACCTTCCTCTTACACCCTTAACCGTTCCGGTTAACCCATGATATCTCCTATGAGGGAATCCTCTTTTGTGCTGAGAAGGATCTGTTATGACATCTACTTTGTCATTTATTTCATAATCAATTAAATATTTCTCAATGGAACCTAAACCTCGGTCTCTTACATTTTTTCGGTGTACTTGGCGAGACTTATTTCGGTAGCCTTTATGTAAAGTCAAATTAATTCCCTAAACTATTTTAAATTGTATTGATAAATATAATCAATTTTTGAAAATATATGAAGCATAATTTATTTATTTTTTGATTTCACTTCTTTAACAAGAGAATTAATATATTTTAAGAACATCTAATTTTTTACATTCTAAAGAGAATCCGTATATATCAGAGAAAGAGGGTGTTGTTCTTCCATTATCACCACTTATAAGTTCTTTAATGTACGTTCCGCCTTGAGTTTCTACGATGAATTCTGAAACATCGGGTTTAATGAATTTCCCTTCTACTCGAAAAATTTTTTTTACTCTTATTTTGTCTGCGCGACGATGGGATACTCTTAATGGTGTTCTTTGTTGGAGATTTTGTTTTTCGTAAACACCCTTCAATTTTTTTAATAGATCATCGAAGTTACCTTTTGAAATCTTCTCTTTAGAGATTACTAGGGCTTTGTAAACTTTTTTTGTGTTTTCAGCATTAAGTTTCAGATTTTTAACTTGTTCCTTACTACTATATTTTAAATCTGTTACTTTGATTTTTTTCTTATTACTTTTATTTACTTTATTTTGAATTGTTTTCAAATCTAAAGTTCTGATTTTAGGGTTTTTTAATTCGAGGATAAAGGGTCTTCCATTACCTAGCATCTTCACATCAATATCTTCTCTTCCAGCGCCATGAAACTTTGAATCGTCTGCTTTAGCTTCATTAACAAATTTCGGGCTAACCAATTCTTCTACACTTGTTTTATATTGCTTTCCTGTAAATTCACAAGATTCACACCCTTTTCCCCTGCATAATCTGCAATCCCAATGAGTTTGGGGGATTCCTCTAACAAATTTGTTATATCTACCGTAAACAAAAATAGATCTTAAGAGTAAAGTAATATCGAAGGAACCAAATTTTATTGAATAAATAATAGTTATATCCGGCATCCCGAACTCTGCGGGTTTACCCAATATTAGAGAAAGCTCTTTACCCACTTCTCGGTTAAAATGATTTTTAAAAGATTCAGCTTCCAAAAGATTATGATTGGCTTTAAAATTATCCTCCGTATTAATAATTTGCGCGTTGAGGGCAGTGCCTATGAGAAAATTAGTGAATTCAATATTTTCTAAGTATTTTTCTGCTCTTTTAGCAAAAAGATCTATTTCGTTAAAAATATCATCGCACAAATAACATTTTTCGGCAAAATCAAGTTTACTAAATTCAATACTCTCCTTTTCTAATACGCTTTGAGCAGGAGTAAACTTTGCTTTTTCTGCTAATAATTTTAATATTTGACTAGCATTATCATGGTTGTCTTGTTGGGATAAATACGCACGGTGTTTATCCATGGTGATTGCGAGTAAAAGAGAATTA
>DATKTW010000161.1:0-15606 GCA_035530895.1 Candidatus Nanopelagicaceae bacterium | reverse complement strand
AGCAATATCCCATGGTAAGAGGTTTCTGTTTATAATAATATTTGCTTCCTCTACTAATCTTTCAATATCCCCGCCTAGACCGATGGTTTTTTCGAAATTTGTAACATCAACAACAATCTGATGAGATTCAGTAAAATTTTTATGTTCCATAAGAGCATTTATGCCCCTTTCGTAAAGAGCTTGGCCTAACGCTTTAGCATTATCAATCACTTTTCTGTGATAATCTTTCCCGAATTCTAACATTTCAGCTAAAGCCACTGCCAATCCCGCTACTGCTGCTAAATGGTGATTAGAAAGTAAGGCTGGAAACACATTTGGGCGTAAAATTTCAATTAAATCCTCCCTATCTGATACAAGCGTGCCATGTTGGGGTCCTGGAAGCGTTTTATGCGTGCTTAATGTCATCACATCTGCTCCTTCTCTTAAAGGATCTTGAAAATAACCAGAACCTATTAACCCGGCTACATGTGCGGCATCATAACCCACATTCGCTCCTACATCTTTTGCTACTTCACTAAGTTCACTGACAGGGTGAGGAAAGAGAAATACGGAACCTCCAAATAACACCAATTCAGGTTTGAACTCCCTTATAATTTTAGCTGTAGCATCCGGATCGATGTTCATCTCGTCATTATCAAAGGCCATGTATTCGATATTCAAACCACGTACGGTTCCAGCAGTACCATAAATAGCCATACCACTTTTTGTGAATTTAGGTGCGTGAGAAATGTGTCCTCCTTTTGGTATAGGCATTATTAGCATTTTTCCATTATTTGCTGATGTAAACGCATTATACATTGCTAAATTTGCTACAACTCCGGAAATGGGTCGTACATCTGCGTGAACACATTTAAAATACTTTTTTGCAAGCTCCATACATATATCTTCAACTATATCAATATACTTACATCCAGCATAAACCCGTTGTCCAACCCATCCTTCTGCGTATCTGTGAGAAAAATCACTATTACAAGCTTCATCTACAGCGGGACTGGTTATATTTTCTGATGCGATAAGTGGGATTGATTTACTAAACAATTCATTATGTTCGATGAGCATATTTCTAATTTCTTCTACTTTATTATTCAAAAAAAATCAACACATTCTCTATTTTAAATTCAATTCTTAAAAAGAAATAAAATTCCAATGGTTTTAAACCTTTTGACAAATTCCTAGGTTGCCAGAAGCGGAGTAGGTAAAATTTAGCGCTATTTAAAGGGAATATTTTAGAGGAAATGGTGAATTTCATTTTGCAATTCGCATTGAAGCGATATCATAATTGTAATAAAGCCTTATTATCACTCAAAATTTTAAAAACAACTTAAAAATCAAAATTAGTGGTTATGCGTTGTAATCCTTAGAGCTCTCAAGGATTAATCTAGCTTCATACAAGTCTAATTTTCTGCCTGCCTTTTGTTTTTCAAGAGCAGCAGCGAGTTTGACTTGTTTCAATTTTTCAAGCTCATTGTTTCTATGTGCGTAAGGTTTTTTAGATTGTCTCGGTTTTTTGGAAGAATAGGTGGGTTGATTTCCTTTAGATTCTTTTTTCCTCTTATTCATAACGCGAAGGAATTTTTCATGGTAGGCATCAGCTGCTTTTTTGTTTTCAATCAAATTATCTTCAAGAGCTTTCTTTTCCTCTCTTAGCTTGTTCACAGTTTGATAAAGTTCAAGCATTTTAGCGTGATAATCTTGAGATTTGTTTGACCATTTATTTAGTTGTTCATAAATCTTGTTTAAGTTAATTTTGACAATTTGAATCTTGCGTTCAATTTTAAATAAATCACTATTTTGTTGTTCAGCTAAGAAATCTTGCTTAATTATCGCTAAGTCTCTAATCTTATCGACCATAGCATTTTCTTCTATTATTTCTAAATTTTCGATTTCAATCCTCCTTTCGAGATTATCGATCTTCTTCTCTATCTGTTGGACAGACACATAATTTTTAGTATCTCTGCCTTTTTTACTCTTTCCAAGAATTTTTTTTCTTTCTTCAACAAATTTATCTAAAATCTCTTTATACTCATTTTTTTTGTCTTTTAGTTTTTTTACTTTATTATTCCAATAATCCCTTTTTTTCTTGTAGTCTTGTTTGGCAATGTTTAAGTCTTTGTCAATTTCAATATCAATATTTTGTAATTTATTAATGAAATCCTTAGTCTTCTTATTTAGATCATCCCGTTTTTGTCTAAATTCTTCAATTTGAAGTTGTAGTTCTTTAAAGGAATTTTTTGAAGTTTGAGGGGTATTTGCGTTAGCTCTACTCATAGATCAATTCATTAACGAGTATTTATAAAAAAGGTTACATAAACAATAATTAAATATTTCAATATATCATTTATTTTATATTTTTTGTAAAACCTCGCTTATCTTTACCAAACTCGTGAAAAAAAATTACAATTTTGTAAAATTATCCCTGCAAATGTATTTAACTAAATATAACTGCTAAATATAAAATACCAATTTATTAGAAGTGATGGAAATGGAAGATAATGTAATAAAACCAAACGATTTGATTTATTTAATTCTTGATGAAAGAAGAAAATGGTTAGTAAAGGTAGAAGAAGGAGGAGAATTCCAAACTCATAAAGGAACAGTGAAATTTGATGATGTTATAGGTAAACCATTCGGGTCTGTAATATTTTCTCAGCCCTACGAATCTCAAGGATATAAGTTCTATGTGCTTAAGCCGTTACCTTCTGATTACGTAATTTATATGAGCCGTAAAACTCAAATAATATATCCAGAAGATGCAGGATTAATTTTGATGTATACTGGGATTAGCCCTGGGAGCATGGTCATTGAAGCTGGCTGTGGTTCTGGCGCATTAACATGTATTTTAGGAAACTATATTAGACCGAATGGGCACATCTTTTCATATGATATAAGAAAACAAAGTTTAAAAAAGGCCAAAAACAACGTTCTTAAGGCGGGGTTAAGTGATTTCGTATCGATTCAATATGGCGACATATTAATTGACGACTTAGGACATGAAAATGTTGATTCAGTTGTGTTAGATATGCCACAACCGTGGATGGCGATTAAGAAAATTAAGCAATATCTCAAACTTAGTGGAACTTTGGTATCGTTTTCGCCAACGATAGAGCAAGTAAAAAAGACAACTTTTGCCCTAAGGGAGAACGAATTCTACGAGATAAATACTTACGAATTAATAAAAAGGAAATATCAGGTGAAAAGTAATGCGACTCATCCCGAAGTAAGGATGATTGGTCATACGGGTTATATGACTTTTGCAAGAAAGATTCAAGATATAAAAAATCCTTATAGAGAGCGGAAACCAAAACAGAAAGAATATGTGAAATTGAATGGAATGCCTTTTAGAGGTGAGAATTTGTAATGATAGAATACACTGATTTTGCAAAATTAGATATGAGGGTTGGATTAATAATAGAATGTGAAAAAGTGTTAAGATCTAAAAATCTTTTCAAACTAATGATTAATTGCGGAGAGAAAGAAAAAAGACAGATTATAACTGGCATTTCACAATTTTATTCGCCAGAGGAATTGGTTAATAGGAAAGTTGTAATTATAGTAAATCTTAAACCAAAAAGAATTATGGGATTAGAAAGCCAAGGGATGCTATTAGCGGCTGATTTGAATAACGAACCGTTCTTGCTAAAGATAGATGAGAGAAACGGAAAAAGCGTCCCACCTGGAAGTATTATAAAATAATTAGAATCCTTTTAACTTAACACCGGTTTGCATTTCCTTCTTTTTCTTATACCTTTCTGTCACAAAATAATGCTTTTTTTTATCTGGTAAAATGTTAATATACTTCCTTAGAATATCCTCAACGAATGTTTTTGTCGATTTAATTGGAATATTAATCGGATTTGAGAGATTTGCTAGAATCTCCTTGTTTTTAGCATCAGGTGTAAGCCCAATATTTTTTATTGGTATGTGAAAAGAATGTATAAACCATCCAGCACTTTTCTCTTCATGAGCAAGTACTCTTAAAATATTAGCCTCTTCCTTTTTTATCTTTATATCCACTATCTTCTTTCCGGGTCGTACGATGATCGTCGCATAAATTGGAAGGTTATTTTTAGGATCGTGAATCTTTTTTAAGAATTCCTTTAACTTTTCACTCATTTTATATCAAGAAGCTAAAAAATACTCTGTTATATATAGTTTTAAATTAAGATAATTAATTAAATTTATTATCAAAAATAATGAAAGTGTTAAAGAAATCATGACTGTCATATTAGAAACATTTGAAATAAAAACTAAAGCTTATTGTGATGTAATAAATATTACATTTCAAGTTCAAAATGCGATTGAAAGAAGTGGATTGAAAAATGGCATCGTAAATGTTCATGTCGCGGGATCCACAGGTGCAATATCTACTGTTGAATACGAACCAGGTTTAGTCCAACACGATATTGAAAATTTTTTAGAAAAAATTATCCCTTATAAAGAAAATTATGCTCATCACAAAACCTGGCACGATTACAACGGTGCAGGGCACCTAAGAAGTTTTCTCATTAAAACTTCACAAACATTTCCGTTTCACAATAAGAAGTTAATCCTTGGGAGCTGGCAGCAGATTATCTATGTAGAAAATGACGAAAAACCTAGGCATCGTAAAATCTATGTAACATTGATGGGCGAATAATGCAATCTGTCCTTTAAATGTCCGAGTCAAACGAAATTATTTGAAATCGTAGAGGTAGAGTATAACTATTCTAATCTTATTTATAAAAGAAAAGGAATAAAAAATTTAGATTCTTTTGGAAAATTTATTGAATTCATGGACTAACATGTTATATACTTCTCTACGGCGAACACTTTCGAATTTATCTATCATCTTTAAGATTGTTTTGTGTCGATCTTGTATCATACTTTTAAAAATAGGAATTTTACGAACTACATCATCAAACTTGTTTTTTTGGCTAATTTGATAGTTTAGAAATTCCAAAAAATTGTTTTCTTCTTCTTTCAATTAAATCCTCTTTTTTAGATTAGTATATTTACCAAATTAAAATAACAATCTATAAAAAAGAGTAGTGTCATGTATGTATTTTTCAAGTAATATTGGGCGATTTAGATATTCGGATGTATAGTAGAAAAAGAACATAAAATTAAAAATAATGAATTTCACTTACATTGTAAAAATTTCATTAAATTCTGTTTAAAAGCAATAAAAGTATGTTTTGAAATTTTGGATTATCATTAATTAAGATGGTATCGATATTATGAAACAATTTATTAAAGTCATCATTTCAGGTTTGGATAACGCAGGGAAAACCTCCATTTTAACCGCTTTGAACAAAAAGTACAATTTCCAAAAAGAAATAATTTCTCTTACACCAACCATTCGAGTTGAATATCAAGCAACAGAATTTCTAAAAAACCGCGTAGTTTTCTGGGATATGGGTGGTCAAGAAAAATATAGAAAATTATATCAAGAAAAGCAAGATCTTTATTTTGCTGACACAGATTTATTATTATATATCGTTGATATTCAGGATCCTGAAAGAAATGAAACTTCTCTGGCTCATTTAGATATGATCCTGAAAAATTTTAAAAAGCATAAAATGGATGTCCCACTTATAATTAGCTTTCATAAGTTCGACCCAGAATTCACAGGAAATGAACAAATGATTGAGCAGATAGAAGTCTTGAGGAAGCACATACTTAAATTATACCCCTCTTTTAAAATTTTATTTCAACAAACCTCAATTTACGATATAATATCAATAGTACAGCTCATATCATACGGATTATCAGTGTTTGACGAAAAATTTTTTGATTTATCAGAATTGTTAGAGAAATTTCTCAAGGAATTCGATAGTGAGTCTCTAATCTTATTTGACAAAAATGGGATTATCGTAAGTGAGTATTATAGGGATATCATTGAGCCAGAGATTTATGTAGAACTTATAGAATCAATAAAAGAGCACTTATTTTTACTGAAAAGAATGCAAGAAGAGTCTTATGAAACAGATTATGCGTTTTCGTCGATAGGAGATGAATTATTATCTTATTTGCATCGAATTGAAATCAATAACGAATCCATATTCGTATCTGTGGTAATTAAAGAAAAATTAAAAGAACTACTTCTTGAAAAGTTTTCAGAATTTAGGCCTGAATTAATAGAGTTAATAGAACCCTTAATTAAAGGAAAATAATTTTTCTTAATCGATACTAAGTAGTTCTCGAGCTTTATCAATTAGTTTTTCCTTCTTATCCTGATGGTTTTTCATGAATGTTAATACCTTGTCTACACATCGAGCTTTATGTTCTCCACAAAGTAATTCTCCCTTAAGACATCTTTCGAATTCATCTGCTAAAATTTCATCATTCTCCTCAAAATGATACATTAGCATTTTATAAATCATACACTTTTGAGGGTCACCACCAAGTTCTTGTTGTTCTTTCTTATTCTTACGCCCACCTGTTAGAGCTCCTTTTACTTTTTTCTCGATAGAATCTAAAGTTTCGTTAAAAGTAAATGAACTATTTGGATTTCTTTTAGCCATTTTATCTGATCCATCAATCCCTGCTAATAAATAATGATATGTAGCACCAGGTAAGAAAAATTTTTTGTAATACCTTCGTGTGAGGTCTCGTGTAAGTCTTATATGTGGATCTTGATCTATTCCAACGGGAACTATAGTTGGTTGTGGTCCTTCTCTAACTTGTGGAAGAACTATATCACCAACTTGTATCAGTGCTGCTAGATAGAGCCCGAATGATTTCTCCCCATAGATTGCATTCAACATGTTTTGGGTAACTAATCTACTTACTTTGAAGCATATATCTTTCACAATGGGCTCTTTAGATTGCCTCCAAATATAAGCTTTGCTAGGAGAAGGGTCCAAACCGAACGCCAAAATATCAGCTACATTATCTATTGCATATGGTTCTGCTTTATCATAAGGTATTCCATTATCTTCCCATGATTCTATGTCTGCTATACCATAATAAACTTTCCCTCCCATTTTTTGAAACTCAACAATTTCTAAAGCAGTCGTTGAAGTTCCTAAGTGATACGGCCCAGAAGGTTTTATACCGCTCATTACAGCCCATGGTTGATTTTCTTCAATTGCTTTAAACACTAATCCTAAATCTCTATGACCAAAAATGATTTTTCTTCTGAAAAATCGATTTTCTAATACTTTTTGTCTTAAATCTTCGTTTATTTCGTCGATTCCAAATTCTTTCTTTATTCTCTCGTAATCTTCATCTTCTAAAGGATTAGAGGAACCCCAAGGATCAAGCATTTTATATAAGTAACTCTTTTATATCGTAGGTAGAATTTTATTGATCAATATAAAGTAAGATCCCAATTAAAAATTTGGGTTCAGATTAAGGCTATATAAGTGGTTGAATAATAATATAAACACTTATGGTATTTTTTAGCTTTTATTTGTTAACGATACTTGATTTTACTTGAAAGAATATAAGGACAACATATAATAATTCTTTTGATCTTCTTCCTATTAACATGACTGAAAATGATACGCTACAGGAAGAGGAATGGAAGGAAAAACTAACCGAAGAACAATATCGCGTTTTAAGACTAAAGGAGACTGAACGTCCTTTTACTGGCAAATATTTGAACAATAAAAAAAACGGTATTTACTATTGCGCTGGTTGTGGAACTCCATTATTTGACTCAGGTTCGAAATTTAAATCAGGATCCGGGTGGCCTAGCTTTTTTACTCCCATAAAAGGTTCTAAAATTAAAGAAGAATCCGATCAAAGTTTCAACATGAGAAGAACGGAGGTTTTATGCAAAAACTGCGGAGGACATTTAGGACATGTGTTTAATGACGGTCCTAAACCAACGGGTCTACGATACTGTATTAACTCGATATCATTAGATTTTAAGTCTAAAAATAAGGAAGAAAAGTAGTGGAACGACTATTTTTTTTACAATATTATAATCGAGGAATTTTTATATTCTTTTAAAACCATATTAGAGTTAGTTTTGGTTACAAATTCTTTCTCGTTTAATTCTCGGATAAAGTTATGCACATCCTGAGCCTCTTTAAACCGACAAATTAACGCTGCGGACTGCTCTCCAGTTGTATGAAATACTGAACAAACTTCTGGTTTACGTGATATTTGATCTAAGATTTCTGGTGTATGCTTACCATCAATATTAATTCTTATTAGAAACGTTAACTTGTAGCCTAATTTCTCGTTATTAAGTTTAAGGGTATATCCTTCGATTATCTTGTTTTCCTCTAATTTCGAAATTCTATTATGAATGGTTCCAATCGAAATATTAAGTTTATCTTGAATTACGCGATAAGATGTCTTAGCGTTTTCTTGTAAAATTTTAATAATCTCTTCATCAATTTCGTCCAAAGTTTCTTTTTTCATTTGTAATAAACCAGAAAAGTAACATATTTTTTAAAATTTGTTCAACATTACAAAAAATATTTGAAATTTATTTATAAGTTTTGAAATCCAAGTTTTTTATTTTTAAATGATCTCCAAATCATAAAATTCTTATTATTGGTCTCATTAAAAATTGCAATGATTTCAAATTTACATAAATAAAAAAAAGAAGGAAGAAACCAAAGATGTCTGTTCCTATAATTATTTTAAGAGAAGGTACTGAGGAAACGAGAGAGAAAGAAGCTAGGATGCAAAATATTAATGCAATCACGGCAATTACTGAAACCGTAAAATCTACTCTTGGACCAAAAGGTATGAATAAAATGCTGGTAGATTCTGTAGGAGATGTTACAATTACTAATGATGGTGCTGAAATACTTAAACTGCTTGATATAGATAATGTTGCTGCAAACATGATGGTCAATATTGCTAAATCTATTGATGAGGATATTGGTGATGGCACCACAACTGTTGTTATCTTCTCAGCAGCCTTATTGGGAAATGCTCTTGAGTTGATTGAACAAGGCATTCATCCAAAACCAATTACTCATGGTTACAAGTTAGCAGCAGATAAGGCATTAAAGATATTAAGTGAGATTGCGGAGAAAATCTCTCCCGACGATGATAAAATTCTCATTGATGCCGCTAAAACTGCTATGAATTCTAAAGATATAGTAGGTGTAAAAGACTATTTTGCTGAATTAGCATTAAAAGCCATCAAACACATAAGTGGAGATGATGGTAATACGTTCTCGAAAGTAGGAAATGTTAAAATTGTCAAAACACCTGGAAAATCTTTAAGAGATTCAGAGTTAATTAATGGTGTCTACATCGAAAAAGAAAAAGTCAATTCAGCAATGCCAGAAGTAATTAAAAATGCGAAGATAGCAGTTATTAGGAGAAAATTAGATGTCGTCAAAACTGAATTCGACGCCCAAATTCGAATATCACATCCTGCGGACATTCAGAAATTCCTCGATCAAGAAGATAAGATTCTGAAAGACTACTTGAAGATCTTTAAAGATTTAGGAGTTACTATGATTGTCAACAATAAAGATGTTTCTGATAAATTTGGAGCTTATTTGGCTAAAGAAGGAATTGCGGCAGTAAAAAACCTCAGCGAATCTGATATGAAGGCTGTAACGAAAGCTATTGGTGCTAATACAGTTGATGATCTTCATTCTTTATCTGAGGAAGATCTAGGTTTTGCAGAAAAGGTCAAGTTCCAAAAACTCGCAAAAGATGAGTACGTCCTCTTTACTGGATGCAAAAATCCTAAATCCGTGTCAATACTACTTAAAGGGGGACTAGATAAAATCTTAAGCTCCGCAGAAATTTCGTTAAATGATGTACTTTCAGTTGTTGCTAAAGTTATGGATACTAAAGAAGTAGTAGCTGGTGGTGGCGCAATTTACATTGAATTAGCAAAAAGGTTAAGAGAATTTGCCAATGAAATTAGCGGTAAAGAACAACTAGCTGTAAATGCTTTTGCAATTGCTTTAGAAGAAATTCCTAAAACATTGATCAAAAATGCAGGGCTAGATGAAATCGAAAATATGACAGAACTGCGTGCTGCTCACAAGACTGAAAGTGATAAGTGGCAAGGAATTGATACTATAACTAACGAGATAGGAAATAATTTCGAGAAAGGTATAATTGAACCAGCAGCATTAATTAAGCATGTTATGAAAGCAGGAAGCGAATTAGCAAATCTTATTTTAAGAGTAGATAGAATTATAAGTGCTAAAGGTAGTAGACCTCCTGGATTAGGTTAATCTAGTTGAATTTTCTAATTTTTTTAATTTTTTTACTTTACTTTAATATCCTTGAACATTTATTATAAAAAATCAATTTTTCTTGGATTTAGAAAGGCTTTTAAAAATTTTTTCACTTTTTAATGTATTGGTTTTTGTTATTTTCAATAATATAAAAAATCTGAAATTGATAATGTTATTTTAGGTTTGAAATGAATTTTAATGAAGAATTTGCAGTATCTATTGGGAGAGATCTAATATCTCAGCAAGATATTGAAAAATTATTTGCTTTAAAGAATGATCATGTTTTAAAAATTATAAAACAATTCGTAGATTTGTGCAAACCTAGCAAAGTAACCGTAATTTCTGACTCTGAAGAGGATATTAAATATGTTGTCCAAAAAACACTTTCTATTCGAGAAGAAAGTAATCTCAATATAAAAGGGCACACCATTCACTACGATAGCTTCTATGATCAAGCAAGAGATAAAGAAAACACTAAAGTTTTAATCCCAAAAGGGGAATATCGGAGTCCTTGGATTAACACGATGGATAGAGATGAAGGACTTGAAGAAATACTAGAAATTATGGATGGATGTATGAAAGGGAAAGAATGTTTAGTAAGATTTTTTTGCCTTGGACCTATTAATTCTAAATTTACTATCGGAGCTTTGCAACTCACAGATTCATTCTATGTAGCTCATTCTGAAGACCTTTTGTATAGAAAAGGATACGAGGAGTTCAAGGAATTAAATGGATCTGATAATTTCTTTTATTTTATACACTCTGCTGGAGAACTTGTTGGTAATCCTCCTGTTACGAAAAACATTGAAAAAAGGCGAATATTCGTAGATCTGCAAGAATCACGAGTTCTCTCTGTCAATAATCAATATGCGGGTAATTCCCTTGGATTAAAGAAGTTAGCTTTAAGATTAGCTATTTATAAGGCAAATAACGAAGATTGGTTGACGGAACACTATTTTATTTTAGGAGTTCGCCCGAAAGGTAAAAACCGGGTGACATATTTTACCGGGGCTTTTCCAAGTGCATGTGGAAAAACATCTACCGCAATGCTTCCTGGACAACAAATTGTTGGTGATGATATCGCATATTTACGAGCTTGGGATGATGGATTTGCACATGCTGCTAATATTGAGAATGGGATCTTTGGAATTATAAAAGATGTAAATGCAAAAGACGATCCTGTAATTTATGAAGCTCTCATGACCCCAAGAGAATTAATTTTTTCTAATGTTCTCGTAAAAGAGGGGAAGCCCTACTGGCTTGGTATGGGTGTTGAAGCTCCTAAAGATGGATTTAACCATTATGGACAATGGATCGATGGAATATCCGATGAAAAAGGAAATACAGTACCATTTGCTCACCCAAATGCTCGCTATACAATTAAGCTTACCGATCTATCAAATTGTGATCCTAAGTTAGATGATCCGAATGGTGTACCCATACACGGCATATTTTATGGAGGAAGAGATTCTGATACAATGCCTCCTATTGTAGAAAGCTTAAACTGGGAGCACGGGATTTTTTTAGGCGCTTCTATCGAATCTGAAACGACTTCAGCAACTCTTGGGGCAACAGGCGTTAGAACAGCAAGCCCAATGGCAAACCTTGATTTCTTAGTAGTTCCTCTCGGGAAATACTTAAACAACCACAATACTTTTGGAAAAAAATTGAAACGCTGTCCACAAGTATTCTCTACTAACTACTTTCTTAAGGGTAAAGACGGAAAATATTTAAATGATATATTAGATAAGAAGGTTTGGATTATATGGGCGGAAGGGCGTACTAGAGGGGATTTTGATGCTATTAAAACACCAATTGGCTATTTACCTAAATATAAAGACCTTAAAACATTATTTAGAATAGAATTAAATAAAGATTATTCCAAAGAAGAATATATTGAGCAATTTACAATAAAAATTAACTTTTTACTCGAAAAACTAAACCGCATTGAGAATATGTATAAAGCAGAAAAAGGAATTCCTAAATTTTTCTGGGATATTCTTTTTATGCAACGCTCAGGATTGATTGGTTTACAAAAGAAAGCTGGTAAAGAAGAAATTATTCCCTTTGAATAAGACTGACTATTATTAGAGGATTTATAAAATTCTAAAAAAAATAGTTGAGAAACTCTATATCAAGAGGTTTAATCCTTGTTTTACCTTGTAAGTCCTATTTAATCTATCTACTTCAATAAATCTTTTTATCTCTAGATTATTTAATAAATCTCTCATTTCAACAGGATTTTTAGTTAGTTTTTCTGCTAAACCATCAATATTGGTTTCATATGAGCGAAGCACCGTAAGGAGAGAAGAGTAATTATCAAAAATTTGATTCACAATATATTTGAGAGCTTCGCCCAAATTTTCTCCCGTTCGTGTACTCGTTGGAAAAATCATTGCGTCGTCCCTTAAATAATTTTGTGATCTTACTACTTCGTTATGTCTGGCTCCAGCAATATCTTGTTTATTTGCCAAATAAACTATCGGAATATCAAACCCTATCGCTTTTCGAAGAGAATTTAGAATAATTATAGCGTCCTCATCTTTTTCTGGGTGAGCTGCATCAAATATAAAAACAAGACCATCAGCACCTCGGACCACTACATCTCTCATAACATTAAATCTTAATAATCCAGGAGTGCCAAATAAAAAGACATCAAATCCATTTAATTTTACGATACCTAAGTCCATTCCAACTGTATAATATTTATTATCTCTAGCTTTTGCTTCTACATTTAAAGCCTTATCATCAAAATATTTAATAAAACTCGATTTACCACTTTGGGTTGGTCCTGATACTGCAATTTTCATGATTGTGAGCTCTATTTTTAAATCAAACGATACCAGATAAAGCTTTTGCCTAACTATATTTGAAATAGTTTTTATTACTTGATTATTAACTTTAATTGCTTTTTATTTAACATTAATATATAGATAATATAATTAATTCTATGCTTTAGGAAAAATACTTCAGAAAATAAAAATCAAAAAGATGTTATAAAGAATGAAATTTAAGTAACCAAGAAATTAGTCTAGCACTGTTTTACATTAGTTAAATCTATTAGCTAAAAAACACTGAGATTAATATCAAATTCTATCTATATTCTTCTGCTCTTCTTGATTTCTTCTTGCTAAAACTAATAATTTGAGCAATCATTTTAGATTTTTCGAGAGATGTATTTAATTCAGCAGGTTCTTTAATATAGCCTTTATTTAAAGCAAGATTATATATGTTCTCTCCAGCTTTAGTGCGAATTAAGGTTGTTGTTAATCCTTGTTTAGAGGCTATGCCACCAAAGGAAATATCTGCGTAGTAATTCGTAAAGTTATCACATACTCTACATGCATTTCTCATAACATCTTGCATCTCTGAAAATTCTATTGTTAGCGGTTTATCCCTATTTTTGAGATTTATAATCAAGTTTTCCTTAATATTCATCTTTTCAATATCATTAAAAGAAAAATTAAACCTTTCTTCGGTTCTCGCCCTAACAGCGTCGTTGAATTTAAAATTCTCGAAACAAAATAGCCCCAATGTGTATTCAACTACATGCGCGGGAATTATTTTTAACTCCTGCATTTTTCTTATAGAATGAATTTGACAAGGGACTCCAACAACCGCCAGTTTCATTTTGTCAGAACCAACTACTTTTTTTAATTCTGTAATAGTTGGAACGAAAGTGTTATATTTTCCTAACTCTGAAACAGGACCTTCTATGTTATAGTTCGTTCCTATCGCATCTATAATATCTTGCTTATTTTTAGCAAAGAAAGGTGTTCTTTGAAAGGGACCTATTTTTTTTGAAACAATCGCTGCATTAATTAAATTATTTTCTAATAAAGCAATCAATATTGCTGTAACCACTCCTCCATCTGTAGCAAACTTTTGTATCTGAGGATCACTAGCTTGAGCTGTAACTATTTTAGACCAGTTACCTATTGGGGGTTTGAAATTAAATTTCTCGTTTAATTCTTTGTCTAATTCGTGAATTTCGGGGCAAATTAAATAGCAAATACCACAATGAAGGCAATTATCTTCATTTGAATAATAAGGTAAACCACTTGTAGAGATATCAATGGCTCCTATTTCCGCAGCTGAACAAAAACTAACACACCCTCCACATTCTCCACAAATTCCTTTTTCATGAACTTCTTTAATAAGATCTTTAAAGGATTTAGGCTTTACTTCATTTTCTTTATAGAATCGATCTTCTGTCAAATCTCGTAACACCTATAGTATCTTTTACACTTATTTATTATTATTTATTTCTTAACATTCAAAACTGTAAGTTAAACTTCTAATTACTATAAATAAAAATAAGGTAATTAGTTATAATATTACGGTTCTAAATTAATATATTCAATAAAAAATGTAAAATTTTTTCTGGATTTAGTATATTTATTTTAATAGAAAACATTTTTCCGTATTTTTTTATTGAATATCATAATTATTCCACACTTTTTTATTTAATTTAATAATAATTTTATATATTATAATCGTTTTTAATAATATTATCGAAAGAATTGAAAGAAAAGTTACAGAGTAATTATTTCAAAAAAAAAAATAATTAAAAAGGTAAGAAAAAAGCGTTATTAATGTAAATATTGTTTGAAATGTCATTCTTTTTATAAGTTATCTTTATTCGCATTCGGTGTAATTATTTGACCAATACAATAAAAAATGTTATGGTAATAGGGGCAGGTATCGCCGGGATTCAAGCTTCATTAGATTTGGCTGAAAGAGGCATAAAAGTTGAGTTAATTGAAAAGAATGCGTGCATAGGCGGAAGAATGGCTCAACTAGACAAAACTTTCCCTACGAATGATTGCTCGATTTGTATTTTAGCTCCAAAACTTGCAGAGTGTTCTCGACATCCAAATATAACTCTGCATACACTCTCTGAAGTTCAAAGTGTTAAGGGTTCTGCTGGAAATTTTACTGTAAAAGTTTTAAAACAGGCCCGATATGTTAAAGAAGATGCGTGTATTAACTGCGGAATCTGCGTTGAAAAATGTCCAATGAGAGTAGAAGACGATTTTGATATGCAATTAAGAAAACGTAGGGCAATTTATATTGATTATGTTCAGGGAGTCCCAGCAATTATGTCTATTGACAAAGAGAATTGTTTGTGGTTCACAAAATCAGCTTGCCGAATCTGTGAAAAAGTTTGTGAGAGAGAAGCCATAGACTTCGATCAACAAGATAAAGAAATTGAATTGAATGTAGCTTCTATTATCGCTGCCACGGGATATGATGTTTTTGATCCTACACCAATTAGTTATTTAGGATATGGACGGTTCCCAAATGTTGTAACTTCTTTAGAGTTTGAGCGGTTGATAAGCGCATCAGGACCCGTTGGAGGGCATTTGACGCGACCTTTTGATCAAAAAGAACCAGAAAATCTAGCTTTTATTAACTGCGTTGGTTCTAGGGATATAAAAAATAATCCTTATTG